>NZ_NPKW01000775.1:0-759 GCF_002265885.1 Vibrio sp. 03_296 | reverse complement strand
TTGTGTTTGAACAAGCGGCGAAAAAAACGCACGAAAAAACACGTGGTAACTACCCAGCGACTGTCGCCATCTTGCAAGTCATCCAGCATGGCCTTGAAAAAGGAATGAAGCAGGGCTTGGAGCTGGAAGCGAAGCGCTTTGGTGAGTTGGTCATGAGCAACGAGTCGAAGGCTTTACGTTCGATTTTCTTTGCCACTACGGAAATGAAAAAGAAACGGGCAGTGAAGCAAAACCAAGTAAAGTCGGAATGGTCGGCGTGCTTGGTGGTGGCTTGATGGGCGCGGGTATCAGTCACGTCAGTGTGGCGAAAGCCAAAGTGCCAGTACGCATTAAAGACGTCAGCGATGACGGCGTTCTGAACGCCTTGAAATACAACTACAAGTTGTTGATAAGCAGCGCAAACGCCGCATTCTCTCCAAAGCGCAACTGCAGAGCAAAATGCTGCAATTGAGCGGAGGAACCGATTTCACCAGCTTTAATCGCACCGATGTGGTGATTGAGGCGGTCTTTGAAGATCTGTCGCTCAAGCAACAATGGTGGCGATATTGAAGCAATGCGAGTCGGAGACTATCTTCGCAACGAATACCTCTTCTTTGCCAATCCATAAAATTGCCGAGAAGGCACAGAGGCCTGAGAACATTGTGGKTTGCACTACTTTAGTCCGGTAGAGAAATGCCATTGGTGGAAGTCATTCCGCATGAATCAACGTCGGAAGAGACCATTGCCACAGTGGTCGCTTTGGCGAAGAAACAAGGCAAA
>NZ_NPKW01000774.1:0-1194 GCF_002265885.1 Vibrio sp. 03_296 | reverse complement strand
GCGCAATAGAGGTATCGCCAGCATCATCATAGTTCGATTCTTTACCTGCTGGAGCGGTTAAACCTTGATACCTTGCATCTTTCACTTCAATCATTGAAGTAATGCTTTCAAAACCAAGCGATAGGGCTTTTTCATCAAAAAGCGCCATAGCGGCTGGGTTGCGTGCCATTACGGCGGCGTTATCTGCAATGACTGCATCGCCGGCGAATGCGCGGCCGATACCTGTTGCAGATTGCGCGTTAATTTGGAAACCTGCTGCCATTGTTTGGCCTGAAGCCAATGCAACAGTCACTGCTAGGAGAGACTTATTAAACAGACGCATGTTCTGAGTCATTTGATTATTCCTTTTTGTTGCCGCCTCTAAATGGGCGTTGTTTTTGAGCAATTGCTCAGTGGTGGCTGATCCTAGTCGTAAGAGTAGCAGATACAAATCCGACCATTGACCTAAAATGGGTGAAAATTGCAAAACTGGCGGTTATCTGGCAGGAAATGGCGTCTAAAGCGCACAAAATAGAGTTTTAACTCTAGCGATATGGGTTTGGTGAATGGTTTCGTGTGGATTAATAATGCAAAAAGCCGCAAGTTAGCAGTAACTTGCGGCTTTTGTCGGCGAAATACTGACTAAACAAGGTAAGTTAATCATAGGTGCGAGCTTTTCAGCAAATTTTTTGGTGTCTCGCCATTTTCTCCCACCAAGATCAAGCTGGTATCGCCAATAGGAACGATAATGCCATTCAATCCCGTCTTTGGCGAATCCGCGTTCTGCTGGCTCTTAATTGGCGCGATAAACAGCGTGATCTTGCCTTTATCTCCTTGGAAAATCATATGCAATGCATTGGCATGACCAAAACCACAGTGATTCAGGTAATAAACGTGGTATGGGAAGTTTGCATCAAAGTAGTAATCCAGTGGCGATAACTTAGCGTTGATCTGTACGGAGGTCACTTGCTCATCGATGTGTCGCACAAAGCCACTTTCTGCGATCACGTGTTTCATCGCTGTATCTGCTAAGCTCGCTTGCGCAGGTGTCACCAATGAGGTTACCCCAGTTAATTTGACCGACCAATAAGCTGCCAGTGAAGGCAAATGAAGCGGCTAGCGCCTATTGCTTTACGGACGAAATTCGGCCTGACAATTTTATCATCACTCGCGTAAGAAGTTTGTTTAAACAAGATTTTGTCAACAAGCTCTTCA
>NZ_NPKW01000773.1:0-543 GCF_002265885.1 Vibrio sp. 03_296 | reverse complement strand
TTAAAGAGACGAAGTGGCAAGGCTTGCACAAAATACATCGTCAGAATTGGATGAGAGCGCAACCTTGGCGGCAGCGGCGACTTCTGTGCAGCCACAACGTGGTGCACTCGATGACGATCAAGCGTTGATTGCGGCCCAACAAGGGCAAAGCTTGTCCCACTATTCCGCGCATCTTGATCAGCAAGCCGTGAGTCAAGCGCAACCTATTGATGCTGCCCATCAAGCTCAAATCATCAATGCACAAGTCGCTGAAACTGAGTTGCCACAAGATTGGCGTGAGGTGATGCCCTCAAACTCAGGCGGAACCTGGCTAATAGTGCGGCACTTGGCAAGGATGCTCAGCCAAGTGCTGATATGGATCCCCAAGCGTTGATTGCCAGCAGCGCCATGGGCGTCAAATCGGTGAAAAATAGCGCAGCGTCGTCAAATGAAACACCACAAGTGTTGTCACTTGAGTTATTAGTGGTCATCGAGCAAAAATTAGCAGCGGCACAACCTTTAAGCGCGCCTGAGCAAAAAATTCTCGAGKTTGAAATCAGGTCA
>NZ_NPKW01000772.1:0-586 GCF_002265885.1 Vibrio sp. 03_296 | reverse complement strand
GGAAGCTGCGGGCATCTACGGGGTTGCTGCGGAATATGGCGCAAAAGCACTGACAATTTGTACGGTTTCTGACCACATCAAGACAGGCGAGCAAACCACATCAGAAGAGCGTCAGAATACTTTTAACGACATGATGATTGTTGCGTTGGATTCTGTATTGCTTGGTGATGCAGAATAATTCGCTTCAAGAAAAGATGTAAAAAGAAAGCCTGCACCCATTGTGCAGGTCTTTTTATGAGGCTTTGGTCTATAAAAACTTTGGTCCATTAAGACGGTTCTTTATGACTGAGCAGTAAGTTTTCGACTTTAGTTTGCGGTTTTTTACGTAAAATCAGAATAAACAGCATACCACTGACAAAACTACATCAAAATCATCAAAACATATAACGGTCAATTTTGCGGTAGTGATGGTCAGAAAATGCCGTGACTTTACCGGTTTCAAACGTGATCCGAATGAAACCCACAATGCTGTTATCGGCAAAAACGGGTTCAACGAGCTGTTGGCGCCCAATGCCTGCAGTGGCAAGAGGGGTGTCTAACCCCAGGACTTCTCTCGCAGTGAGTGCTTTGTCACTGGACGCTAAAC
>NZ_NPKW01000771.1:0-871 GCF_002265885.1 Vibrio sp. 03_296 | reverse complement strand
TGCCTGTGGCATCAGCTGCGTGCAAAATACGGCGATGGCTATAGSCGCCTTCGCGGGTTAAGTGATAACGCGGTTCGATCGTCAGAGTCGTCCTCTTCACGATCAAAGGGCACACCGCCATCAATTAACCATTGCACACACTCTTTGGCGTTTTCAGCGRTAAACTTCACCGTTGCTTCTTCACAGATGCCGTCTCCGGCGATCAGAGTGTCTTGAACGTGTGACTCAATACTGTCTGATTCATCGAATACCGCAGCGATACCACCTTGAGCATAGTAGGTTGCTCCCTCGCTACGAGGTCCTTTACTTAACACGATAACTTTTGCAGTGATTGGCGACGCGCAAGGCCAACGACAAGCCAGCAGCTCCGCTGCCCACCACTAACACATCACATTCATGTTCACGGTTTGCGTTCATAAAATTTCAAATCCGGTCTAAAGTGAATGAGTTCACYTTGTATAAATCCGCACATCATGTGCTTCCAGTACACGCAAAAACGCCGATTTACATCGGCTAGAAAGGCAATCTGAGATTAATGCCATTGCTTTTCTCACTCCGTCCCTCCAAAATCAGCGACAGAGAGTGTTTATTACATCACATTGCGCCTCAATAATTGACAAAAAATTTCACTTAAGTGGGAACTTTCTTGATTGGCGCGAGTCACAATAGTGCTCAAGTAAGCAGTGGTGTCAATACTACTATTTTGCATATTATGCCATATCTGAGATATGTGGAGCATAACGAATAGGAGTATCCGCTCGAATGAACGAGCAGTTGACCGATCAAGTATTGATTGAGCGAGTTCAGAGTGGCGATAAGCAAGCATTCAATCTTTTGGTGGTGAAGTACCAAAACAAAGTCTGCAATCTTA
>NZ_NPKW01000770.1:0-1028 GCF_002265885.1 Vibrio sp. 03_296 | reverse complement strand
GAGAGTACAAAACGGTCGCGATCAGCCCACTCTGGGTTTGATGGGTTGTGGTTTAGGTGGCCACGCCAAAGAACTTCAGCGATGTCCGCCATACCCATAGGTGCGCCTGGGTGGCCTGAGTTTGCTTTTTGTACGCCGTCCATGCTGAGTGCGCGGATTGCATTAGCGAGATGTTTACGAGAAGGCATGTCTGCTCCTGAGTGCATTAAAGCGAATTGATAACATAGAAAATCGAGTGGTGATTATTTTCGCAAAGCAATCTCTCGACTGCAAACGATTTACCTGAACAATTTGTGGAAATGTAAGCGTACTTAATTGCCATTCAACTGTAGAAAAAAACATTTTCTCACTCGATTAAGCAAACGTTTGGTTTTCGCTAATAATAAAAAAGAGCTTGTAATTCGAGCATTCAAAACTAGAATAGACGTCTAGATGTAGAAACACCTACAAAAATTATTGTATTTCCTACTGCTGGAGCATGCATTCTCACAGCAGATTAGATTAATAAAAGTGGAGCTCTCAATGGCTAAGCACCTGTTTACTTCTGAGTCGGTTTCAGAAGGTCATCCAGATAAAATTGCAGACCAGATTCTGATGCGGTTCTTGATGCGATTCTTGAACAAGACCCAAAAGTCGCGTGTTGCATGTGAAACGTTACGTAAAAACTGGCATGGTAATGGTCGGTCGGTGAAATCACCACTTCTGCATGGGTTGATATCGAAGAGTTAACTCGTGAAACTGTGCGTGAAATTGGTTATGTACATTCAGATATGGTTCGATGCAACTCATGATGCAGTACTGAACACTATCGGTAAACAGTCTCCAGACATCAACCAAGGTGTTGATAAAGCCGATCCTAAAGAGCAAGGCGCGGGCGACCAAGGCATCATGTCGTTACGCATGTAACGAAACTGAAGTTCTTATGCCAGCACCCATCACTTACGCTCACCGTTTGATGGAGCGTCAAGCAAAAGTTCGTAAAGATGGCACACTGCCATGGTTGCGTCCTGATGCAAAATCACAGGTTA
>NZ_NPKW01000077.1:0-16664 GCF_002265885.1 Vibrio sp. 03_296 | reverse complement strand
CCTACCAAGAGAGTTGTGAAGTCTATCACAATAATTTCTTTGGAACAAAAAATTGACTCACTTGTCAATAAATGGCGGTGAAGGAGGGATTCGAACCCTCGATACGGGATAAACCGTACTACTCCCTTAGCAGGGGAGCGCCTTCAGCCTCTCGGCCACCTCACCGTCTTTTGTTCCGTTTTACGATATGGCGCGCTCGAGAGGATTCGAACCTCTGACCGCCTGGTTCGTAGCCAGGTACTCTATCCAGCTGAGCTACGAGCGCGCAATTCATCGTAAAACGATTGTGCAAGAATGGCGGTGAAGGAGGGATTCGAACCCTCGATACGGGATAAACCGTATACTCCCTTAGCAGGGGAGCGCCTTCAGCCTCTCGGCCACCTCACCGTCTTGCGGAGGCACATATTACGATTTACCAAAAATAAGTCAAACATTTTCTTTGAAAAAATAGCGCAATACCGCTCAAGCGTTGCCTATTTAATCAATACGTGTAATTAATGAACTTTGTTGCTGTAAAAACAACCTTTAAGCAAGAAAATGACCTTATTGCCGTGCGATGAAATGCACGACCAAATGAGCAAAATTATCTGAGCAATCACTTACAAAACTTTCTTGTGCTAAACACAAAGCTACCCCATTTTAAATTGCCAAGTTGGAAGGTGTTTCACCACCTTGTTTTCTCATCCCCGGAACAAAGCATTTAAGAAAATGCAGATATAAAAAAGGCTGACCTTTATGGCCAGCCTCTATCATTCAGAGATTAAGCTTAGTAGTTACCTGGGGTAACGTTGCCTTTCTCAGCCTGAATGCGCATGTAGATCTCTTCACGGTGTACAGAAACGTCTTTAGGAGCGTTCACACCAATACGAACCTGGTTGCCTTTAACACCCAGTACCGTTACTGTCACTTCGTCACCAATCATCAGTGTTTCGCCTACGCGGCGAGTCAAAATTAGCATTCTTTGCTCCTTGAGTAATCTCTAAATCTCTAGCTACGAGGCTATTATCCAACAAAAGTTATATTTTCGTAAACTACCATGTTTGTGAAAATTAACCTAAAAAGGCTTGTTTCTGCTGAATATTTAAGGCTTCGTTAGAACTAATATAAGCATCGTGCAGTATGTTTGCTGCCTGATCGACACTCTCAGGAGATACAACTAACATACTGGACAACGGCGTCACACATTGATGACGAATCGCTATACCTTGTGTTGTCAGTGCATCACATGCATGTTGCATCAATGAATTTGCTTCAAGACCGACGACGGTCAACAAGCTTACTGCTTCACTATTACGGATTTTATCGCTGAAAACCAGATCCAACTTAGCACAAGCATCCTGTTTTATCATGATACCTGCCCAATCTGCTTCTTCGATCACATTCCAAATTTCAATACCCAACATCTGACATTGCTTTGTCAGGCTGGATAAAGACTCTTTAGAGACCTTAATCATGGCAAGATCGCGTTGCAGTGCTATACCGCATACAGCTTGTGTGCCAGTTTCTCCTTTAACCAGACTCCCTTCATTAATCTCGAAGGTCGAAAGCACGCGTAGCGGCACCTCATTTTCCCAAGCGAATTGAACGCAAGGCAAATGCAGTACTTTAGCTCCTTTTCTGGCCATCTCTTCCATGGAAGGAAAATCAATAATGTCCAGTTTCTGAGCCGTTTTAACCACACGTGGATCACACGTATAAATACCATCAACGTCGGTAAAGATTTGACATTCATCAGCCGCTAATGCGCCAGCTAATGTCACGGCACTCGTATCGGAGCCGCCTCGACCTAAAGTGGTGATATCCCCATTTTCATTCACACCCTGAAAACCTGCGACAATCACGATCTGATCTTGTTTAAGCAGCTCGTTAATTGGCGTCGTATCAATGTGTTTAATCGTCGCGTCATTGTGCTGAGTATCCGTCACAATATTCGCTTGTGCTCCGGTAAGTGAGCGCGCTGCATAGCCTAATTTATTCAGCGTCATTGCTAGCAGTGCCATAGACACTTGCTCACCAGCAGAGAGCAAAACATCAAGTTCCCGGGCCGTAGGTACACTATCTACCTGCTTAGCCAAGTCCAATAGTCGGTTGGTTTCACCTGCCATCGCAGAGACAACAACGACAACTTGATTACCATCATTTTTCGCCTTAATGATGTGTTCAGCCACTGTATGAATTCTTTCAATCGAACCCATAGAGGTTCCGCCGAACTTTTGCACGATAAGGGATTTTTTCACCAGTCTTCACCTTCCCAAGACCAAAGTCTCATTCGGACCACTTCCTATTTGATCTGACAAATATTCCGCAGTAGTTACATAAAAAACCAAGCAGTTTAATTGGTCTGTTTAAATTTCCGCCAATTAAACCACTTGGTTGACACAAAAAAAATACGCTCAATCAAAAAAACTTTGATTGAGCGTTATGATTTATAAATTAAAGACGTTCAGCGATCCACGCGTCGACAGATGCCAGAGCTGAAGGTAGAGCCGAGCTATCGGTACCACCAGCCTGTGCCATATCAGGACGGCCGCCACCTTTACCACCCACTTGCTGCGCAACCATGTTAACAAGCTCGCCTGCTTTCACTTTTGAAGTCAAATCTTGGGTCACACCCGCGATCAAACCCACTTTATCATCAGCAACGTTACCCAACATAATGATGCCGCTGCCCATTTGGTTTTTCAGCTCATCCACCATGCCGCGCAGCGCTTTGTTATCAGCACCGTCAAGTTTCGCTACTAAGACTTTCACACCCGCAATTTCTTTTACTTGATCAATCAAGTTTGCGCTTGCTTGTGAAGCCAGCTTGTCTTTAAGCTGTTGAATTTCTTTCTCTAGCGACTTCGCTTTATTCGCTGCATCTTGAAGTTTCTCTTCAAACTTACGAGCTTGTGCGTCAATCGCCTCAAGCGCAGCTTCGCCAGTTACCGCTTCAATACGGCGAATACCCGCAGCAATACCACCTTCTGAAGTGATCTTGAACAAGCCAATATCACCAGTATTTGATGCGTGAATACCACCACAAAGTTCGGTAGAGAAATCACCCATAGACAACACACGAACTTCGTCATCGTATTTCTCACCGAACAACGCCATAGCGCCTTTCTGCTTCGCCGATTCGATGTCCATGATGTTAGTTTCAATGGCATGGTTACGACGAATCTGAGCATTCACTAGACGTTCAACTTCTTTCAGCTCTGCTGCTGTGACAGCTTCTAGATGTGAGAAGTCAAAACGTAAGTTCTCAGCCTTCACCAATGAGCCTTTTTGCGCTACGTGTTCACCTAGAACTTGGCGTAGAGCGGCATGAAGCAAGTGTGTTGCTGAGTGGTTGAGTGAAATTGCAGCACGGCGCTCAGCATCCACGATCGCAGAAACTTGATCACCTTTTGCTAGTACACCTTCAACTAGAACCCCGTGGTGCGCAATTGCGTTACCTAATTTCTGGGTGTCTTCCACTTGGAATAGACCTGATTCTGTTTTTAATACACCTGAGTCGCCACACTGACCGCCCGACTCTGCGTAGAATGGTGTTTCACCAAGGATAATGATCGCTTTGTCGCCAGCCGACAGAGAGTCAGCCGCTTCACCTTCAACGAAGATTTCAGCAACAACGCTGTTACCTTGAGTGCCTGCGTATCCACAGAATTCCGTTTCAGATTCAGTTTTGATTTTCGCGTTGTAATCGGTACCAAACTGACCTGCTTCACGAGCGCGCTGACGTTGCTCTTCCATCGCTTTCTCGAAACCAGCTTCGTCGATAGTGAAATCTCGTTCACGAGCAACATCGTTCGTTAAGTCAGCAGGGAAACCGTAAGTGTCATAAAGCTTGAATACCGTTTCACCGTCCAGCTCTTTACCTTCAAGTGCATCGAGAGCCTCATTGAGGATAACCATGCCGCGCTCGAGTGTACGGCCAAAGTTTTCTTCTTCGATGCGAAGTACTTTTTCAACAATCGCTTGTTGCTTCTTAAGTTCGTCAGCGGCACTGCCCATCGCTTCAGCCAATACGCCGACAAGTTTGTGGAAGAATACGCCTTGTGCACCTAGCTTGTTACCGTGACGAACGGCGCGACGAATGATGCGACGTAGCACGTAACCACGACCTTCGTTTGAAGGCATCACGCCATCCGCGATTAGAAATGAACAAGAGCGGATGTGGTCTGCGATAACGCGTAGCGACTGGTTTGATAGGTCTTCACAACCGACGATCTCAGCTGTCGCTTTGATTAGCTTTTGGAATACATCAATTTCATAGTTTGAATGGACGCCCTGCATGATGGCAGAAATACGCTCAATGCCCATGCCCGTATCAACAGACGGCTTAGGTAGCGGCTCCATCGTGCCATCGGCATGGCGGTTGAACTGCATGAAAACGTTGTTCCAGATTTCGATGAAACGGTCACCATCCTCTTCAGGAGAGCCAGGACGACCACCCCAAATGTGTTCACCGTGGTCATAAAAGATCTCAGTACAAGGACCACAAGGCCCTGTGTCACCCATAGTCCAGAAGTTGTCTGACTCGTACTGCTTACCACCCTTTTTATCGCCGATGCGAATGATGCGATCAGCTGGAACACCAACTTTTTGGTTCCAGATATCAAAAGCTTCATCATCCGTTTCGTAAACTGTGACCAAAAGGAGATCTTTTGGCAGTTTTAGCGTCTCAGTGAGGAATTCCCAAGCAAAAGCAATCGCGTCTTCTTTGAAGTAGTCACCAAAGCTGAAGTTGCCTAGCATTTCAAAGAAAGTATGGTGACGAGCGGTAAAACCTACGTTTTCTAGGTCATTGTGTTTACCACCTGCACGTACACAACGTTGAGCCGTCGTTGCTCGAGTGTAGGCACGCTTTTCTGCGCCCAAAAAGCAATCTTTGAATTGGTTCATACCCGCGTTAGTAAATAGCAGGGTCGGATCGTTATGTGGAACCAACGATGAACTTTCTACGATTTGGTGTCCTTTGCTCTCAAAGAACTTGAGGAACGCGTTACGAACCTCATCAGTGCTCATGTACATGCAGCTCTTCCTGAAAATAGTCGAGTTAGAATTTTGCCGTATTGTAGATCATGCTTAAAGCTTCGACTAGTTTTCTTATGGAAAAGAGCGGATGAAATGAAAAAATCGTTTAATAGCGAGAAATCATGATTTCTTTACGAAAGTGAGGAGAGAAAAGTTAGGAGGGAATGGACGGAAACATTATGCTTCATCGCTTAGCGCATAGCGTATCTGTTCAAATGAAAAACCACGATATTGGAGAAAGCGAACTTGTTTTGCATACTCTTTTTGTTCTTTGGCCTTTACTCCGTTGAACTTTTTCATTGCAACGGATTTGGCTAGCTCAAACCAATCTTGTGGCTCTTCCGTAAATGCATTTTCAACCACAGAATCGGCGACTTGCTTAAGCGATAACTCCTGTCGTATGCGTCTTTCTCCATGCCCTTTTCCAACGTGTTGTCGGATTTGGCTTTTGGCATAACGAAGATCATCGAGATAACCATGTTCCAAGCAAAAATGCAGCGCATTTTCAATATCTTGGCTAGCGTATCCTTTCACAGTGAGTTTTTGTTTTAACTCATACTGACCATGATCTCGTCGACTGAGCAGCTGAATCGCCGTGTCTTTGCAACTCATCATTGGCGGCGTAAAGCGATGATGCATCAGAACTCCTTAAATAGGGGGGATAAGTAAAGAAAGTGAATCCGAAATAGAAAAGAGAAAAGAAGAAAAAAGCCCTGCATTGCAGGGCTTGATGAAATAGAGGCTGAAATTAAAACTCTTCTTGCTCTGGCATTTCTTCGACTAACTCTGCCGATTCATCGTTGATGTTTGCTGAAGAAAGCAACAATTCACGCAATTTTGTATCCAGTACTTTTGCTACATCTACGTTTTCTTTCAGGTACTTACATGCGTTCGCTTTACCTTGGCCAATTTTGTCGCCGTTATAGCTATACCAAGCACCTGATTTTTCAATCAGCTTACATTTCACGCCTAGGTCAATCAGTTCACCTTCACGGTTAAAGCCCTGGCCGTACATAATTTGAGTGTTGGCTTCTTTAAACGGCGCAGCGATCTTATTCTTCACCACTTTGATACGCGTTTCGTTACCCACTACCTCATCGCCTTCTTTGATCGCACCAGTACGGCGAATATCAAGACGAACAGAAGCGTAGAATTTCAGTGCGTTACCACCTGTTGTGGTTTCTGGGTTACCAAACATCACACCGATCTTCATACGGATCTGGTTGATGAAGATACACATACAGTTAGACTGTTTTAGGTTCCCCGTTAACTTACGCATCGCTTGAGAGAGCATACGAGCTTGAAGACCCATGTGCGAATCGCCCATCTCACCTTCGATTTCTGCCTTTGGTGTCAATGCTGCCACAGAGTCGACAACAATAACGTCAACCGCACCTGAGCGAGCAAGAGCATCACAGATTTCCAATGCTTGTTCACCCGTATCAGGCTGAGATACCAACAATTGGTCGATATTAACGCCAAGTTTCTTCGCATACACAGGATCTAACGCGTGCTCAGCATCGATAAACGCACAAGTTTTGCCTTCACGTTGAGCCGCAGCGATCAGCTCAAGGGTCAACGTGGTTTTACCTGAAGATTCTGGACCAAAAATTTCAACTATACGGCCCATTGGTAAGCCACCAGCACCCAGCGCAATATCCAGAGATAGTGAACCTGTCGAGATGGTTTCAACATCCATCGCACGGTTGTCACCTAGGCGCATGATTGAACCTTTACCGAACTGCTTTTCAATTTGACCTAGCGCGGCGGCCAGTGCCTTCTGTTTGTTCTCGTCCATTACTCTCTCCAGATAGTCACTCTCAGGTGATAGGTAATTATGTCGAAATAGGGTCGACAATGTTTGTCATGTTGGGGCTCATTATACTGTTGATTTGTACAGTGTCCACCCCTGTATAAAAAATTTCGCCTGTTATTTACGTTCACTGCCATTTTTCAGTAGCGCATCACACAAGACTTTTAAACTGTATTCAATCGCTTGTATGCGAACTTTTGCTCTATCGCCGGCAAAATAGCAGGTCTCACACCGTAGCCATCCATATTTATCAGCAAAACCAAAACAAACGGTGCCAACAGGCTTTTCCGCGCTACCACCGCTAGGCCCAGCAATGCCACTAATGGACACCGCGATAGTTGCATTCGAATGGGCTAAAGTCCCCAGTACCATTTCTTTAACCACAGCCTCCGAGACCGCACCAAAATCGGCCAAGGTTTTTTCTGCCACTCCCAACATTTCTTGTTTTGCTTCATTGCTATAAGTGACAAATGCACGATCAAACCAAGCCGAGCTGCCCGCGACTTCCGTGACCATGTTTGCAACGCCACCGCCCGTACACGATTCGGCGGTAGCCAACACTTCACCTTGTTGCAAAAGGCGCTCACCCAGTTGTTCTGATAATTGTATTAGTGATTGCATGCCGATTTCCCTTTTCTCTCTTTTACACTATCAGTGATTCACGTATCCTAAGCCGCAAACAGTCCAAACTAAAGATAAAAACCGTGAAAGCTGAACAACAACATACCCCAATGATGCAGCAATACCTCAGATTGAAGGCAGAAAATCCCGATATTTTGCTGTTTTATCGCATGGGCGACTTCTACGAACTTTTTTACGACGATGCAAAGAAGGCGTCGCAGTTGCTGGATATTTCTCTCACCAAGCGCGGCGCTTCGGCAGGAGAACCCATTCCTATGGCTGGTGTGCCATTTCATGCCGTTGAAGGGTATTTGGCGAAATTGGTTCAGCTTGGGGAATCCGTCGCGATCTGCGAGCAAGTTGGTGATCCTGCCACCAGTAAAGGCCCCGTAGAGCGCAAAGTCGTTCGTATTGTCACGCCGGGTACAGTAACAGATGAAGCTTTACTGTCTGAACGTTTGGATAACTTAATTGCCGCGATTTATCACCACAATGGCAAATTCGGCTACGCCACCTTGGATGTCACCTCTGGTCGTTTCCAATTGGTTGAACCTCAGTCAGAAGAGGCAATGGCTGCTGAGCTACAACGCACCTCTCCGCGTGAGTTACTCTTCCCAGAAGATTTTGAGCCCGTTCATTTGATGACAGGCCGTAACGGCAACCGTCGTCGTCCAGTTTGGGAGTTCGAACTTGAAACGGCCAAACAACAGCTCAACCAGCAATTTGGCACCAAAGACTTGGTCGGCTTTGGCGTAGAAAATGCGATGTTAGGGTTGTGCGCCGCAGGTTGCTTGATCCAGTATGTCAAAGATACTCAACGTACAGCACTTCCTCATATCCGCGCGCTTACTTATGATCGCCAAGATGACTCGGTTATCCTTGATGCCGCGACCAGACGCAATCTCGAATTGACTCAAAACCTCGCTGGCGGAAGTGACAACACGCTTGCTGCGGTTTTGGATCGTTGCGCGACGCCAATGGGAAGCCGGATGCTAAAACGCTGGATCCATCAACCAATGCGCTGTATTACCACGCGAGAGCACCGCCTAGACGCCATCGCCGAACTGAAAGAACAAGCTCTATTTAGCGATATTCATCCCGTGGTGAAACAAATCGGCGATATTGAACGTATTTTGGCTCGCTTAGCACTCCGCTCCGCACGTCCACGCGATCTCGCTCGATTACGCCATGCGATGCAACAACTACCCGAATTAGCTCAAGCGCTGTCTTCACTGGGTAATAGCCATCTCAAATCACTGGCCACGGCAGCCGCTCCAATGGATGATGTGTGTGAGTTGCTCGAGCGTGCCATTAAAGAAAACCCGCCAGTAGTGATTCGCGATGGAGGTGTCATTGCCGAAGGGTACAGCGCAGATTTGGATGAATGGCGCGATCTTGCAGACGGTGCCACTGGCTACTTGGAAAAACTCGAAGAGGAAGAGCGAGATCGCCACGGCATCGATACGCTTAAAGTGGGATACAACAATGTCCACGGTTTCTACATCCAAGTAAGCCGCGGCCAAAGCCATTTGGTTCCACCACACTATGTTCGCCGTCAAACGCTGAAAAACGCTGAACGTTACATCATTCCTGAACTGAAAGAGCATGAAGATAAAGTTCTCAACTCAAAATCCAAAGCGTTAGCCATTGAAAAGCAACTGTGGGAAGAGCTCTTTGATCTGTTGCTACCTCACCTAGCCCGTTTGCAAGAGTTGGCAGCAGCGGTTGCACAATTGGATGTATTGCAGAATTTGGCGGAGCGTGCTGATACGCTTGATTATTGTCGACCAAATTTAACCAAAGATCCCATCGTTCACATTACCGCGGGTCGTCATCCTGTGGTGGAACAAGTCACTTCCGATCCCTTTATTGCCAACCCAATAGAACTGAACAGCCAACGTAAAATGTTGATCATCACCGGTCCAAACATGGGGGGTAAATCCACCTACATGCGCCAAACCGCATTGATTGCTTTAATGGCGCACATTGGTTCTTACGTTCCTGCCGAATCTGCCACCATTGGCTCAATTGATCGCATCTTTACTCGAATTGGCGCATCGGATGATCTCGCGTCAGGACGTTCAACCTTCATGGTAGAAATGACAGAAACAGCTAATATCTTGCACAACGCGACAGCAAATAGCTTAGTTTTGATGGATGAAATTGGACGTGGTACCAGTACCTATGATGGCCTTTCTCTAGCGTGGGCAAGCGCACACTGGCTTGCGACTCAGATTGGCGCGATGACGTTATTTGCGACGCATTACTTTGAACTGACAGAACTGCCTAATCAACTTCCTCACTTGGCCAACGTGCATCTTGATGCGGTTGAGCATGGCGACAGCATCGCCTTTATGCACGCCGTACAAGAGGGGGCGGCAAGCAAATCCTACGGTTTGGCGGTTGCGGGGTTAGCGGGTGTTCCAAAAACGGTGATTAAAAACGCCCGTCAAAAATTGTCTCAACTTGAGCTGCTCAGCGCAGAGGGTTCTCAGCCAAAAGCAAGAACGGTGGATATCGCCAACCAATTGAGCCTCATTCCAGAGCCAAGTGAAGTAGAACAAACTTTGGCTAGCATAGATCCAGATGATCTGACCCCACGCCAAGCGCTAGAAGCCCTATATCGTTTAAAGAAAATGCTCTAACATTTTAAAACGAGCATCACTAAAATGACAAAAGGCTATGAACCCATAGCCTTTTTTCTATTGGAGATATGCAAACTCAATCCATATCGATATCAAACAAGTTTTCCATATTCAGACCTTGTTTGATCAGAACTTCACGGAGGCGACGTAACCCTTCAACCTGAATCTGGCGCACTCGCTCACGAGTTAAACCAATCTCTTGTCCAACCTCTTCCAGCGTTGAAGGCTCATAGCCCAACAAACCAAAGCGACGTGCCAACACTTCTTTTTGTTTCGGATTGAGCTCTTCCAACCAATGAATCAAGGAAACACGCATGTCTTCATCTTGCGTTGAAACCTCTGGGTCAGAGTTGTTTGCATCAGGAATAATATCTAATAACGCCTTCTCTCCATCTCCACCAATCGGCGTATCAACAGAACTAATACGCTCGTTCAAACGCAGCATTTTGCTCACATCGTCAACCGGAATATCCAGTTGCGCAGCGATCTCTTCAGCGGTTGGCTCATGATCGAGTTTTTGAGAAAGCTCACGCGCCGTACGTAGATAAATGTTCAGCTCTTTAACAACATGGATAGGTAAACGGATGGTTCGAGTCTGATTCATTAAAGCACGTTCGATGGTTTGGCGAATCCACCATGTTGCGTAAGTCGAGAAGCGGAAACCACGCTCAGGATCGAATTTCTCAACCGCACGGATCAAACCAAGGTTACCCTCTTCAATCAAATCAAGCAGTGCAAGACCGCGATTACTGTAACGGCGGGAAATCTTAACCACTAGACGTAAGTTACTTTCAATCATACGTTTACGCGCGGCTTCATCGCCTCGTAATGCACGTCGAGCATAAAGCACTTCTTCTTCTGCGGTTAATAGTGGAGAAAAGCCAATTTCTCCTAGATAGAGCTGTGTCGCGTCTAAGCTCTTGTTGCTGGCGTCAAACTCCTCGCGAAGTGTGACTTTTTCTTCGGTAAGATCTTCTTTTTCATTCATCTCGATATCGTCGTTAAAATCATCATCCATCTGATTAACATCGAGATCTTTAACTTTGGTGACTGTGTTGCTGATACTCATAACGCCTCCCCATGGCGAGTTAGCAAGACATTACAACTTTAAATGTCGCTAGTTGTGTCGCAAGTTGTTTCAAAGTTGATTTACGGTAAATAGCGCTTTGGATTCACTGATTTACCTTGGTAACGAATTTCGAAGTGCAGCATCACTGTTTTGGCTCCAGAACTGCCCATTGTGGCGATTTGTTGCCCAGCTTTAACACTTTGCCCTTCCGATACCAACAACCGATCGTTATGCGCATACGCACTGAGGTAATTATCGTTATGTTTAACAATGATTAAATTGCCATAACCTCTTAGCGCGTTACCCGAATAAACCACGGTACCTCCTGCCGTTGAAACGATAGGCTGACCTCGCTGTCCTGCGATATCAATGCCTTTATTTCCTTGTTCTCCTGCAGAGAAGTTTTTAATTACTCTCCCTTTTGTTGGCCACTGCCACTTGGCTATTTTTTCGTTATTTGCCGGTGGTGGTGAAGTGGTGATTTTAACATTTTCCTTACCTTTTGAACCAACATACTCCTTTGGTTTGGATTGATCAATACCCTTAACTGGATCTTTTTTAACCACTTGAGGCGCAGGTTTTGCGGGCTTCTGAGTAGAGTTATTACTCGATTCTTTTGGTGTTGTCGGTGTAGGTTTGGGAGCCACCACCGCAACCGTTGACGCAGCAACCACAGTTGTAGCAGGGGTTTCTACCGTTTGGCCATATTTTGGTGCGACATAAGCAGGTGCCCACAACTTGAGTTTCTGGCCCGGATAAATCGTGTAAGGCTCTGTCAAATTATTGAAACGGATTAACTCATTTACATCTTTATCTGTGACGTAGGATATAAAATACAGCGTATCGCCCTTTTCAACCTCGTAATAACTGCCGCGATAGCTACCACGATCAACCGTGTTATAGTCTTTACTCAATCCCGTGACCGGCGCAGGAGTATGCGCAGCACAGCCTACCAGTAAAGCTGTACTGAGAATCATTGAACCACGTAAATAAAGACGCTTACTCACACCTAATCTCAAATTATGCCAAGTCTCCGGCGATCAGCGGCACAAAGTTCACCGCTTCGATCACTTGGGAAACAAACTGATCTTTTTGACGCTCAATCAAGATCAAATGCTGCTCATCCGTACCGACAGGGAGTACCATGCGGCCACCATCATTCAATTGTTGAAGTAACGCCGGTGGAACACTTTCTGCTGCGGCGGTCACAATGATCGCGTCAAAAGGTCCTTTATTTTCCCAGCCAAGCCAGCCGTCGCCATGCTTAGTCGAGACATTGTAGATATCCAACTGTTTTAAGCGACGTTTTGCATCCCACTGTAAAGATTTGATGCGCTCAACAGAATATACATGCTCAACCAGAAGCGCTAATACTGCGGTTTGATAACCCGATCCAGTGCCAATTTCCAATACTTTACTGTCTCTTTTAAGACGCAAAAGTTCCGTCATTTTGGCCACAATATAGGGCTGAGAGATTGTCTGACCTTGACCAATAGGCAAAGCGTTGTTGTCATAAGCCTGATGCATCATAGCTTGTGACAAAAAACACTCTCTCGGCACACGAGCGATGGCTGATAAAACTTCGCTATCACGGATGCCATTGACCGCTAAGAAGTGAACCAATCTTTCTGCTTGAGGATTGCTCATGATTACTTTTCCTTTAGCCAAGTATCCATCGCTCGGAGTGATTCATATGCAGTTAAATCAACTTGCAGTGGTGTAATAGACACATAGCCTTGCTCAATCGCGTGAAAATCGGTTCCCTCTCCCGCATCTTGCTCTTTGCCCGGAGGGCCTAACCAGTAGATTTCATGACCACGGGGATCAAGCTGCTTGATCATATTCTCTGCATGATGGCGTGCGCCTAAACGAGTCACTCGTATCTCTTTGAGCTGCTCGAGCGGCAGATCCGGAATATTGATGTTCAATAAACGATTAGTCGGAATAGGTTTCGCTAAATGTTGCTCAACGATCTGCTTGGCAATGGTTGCTGCGGTTTTAAAGTGGCTTTTACCAACCAGAGAAAAAGCGATCGACTGCACACCAAGAAAATGCCCTTCCATCGCTGCAGCGACCGTGCCCGAATAAAGCACATCATCCCCTAGATTGGCGCCATGATTGATGCCACTTAACACTAAGTCTGGGAGATCATTTTTCAGTAGTTCGTTTAAAGCAAAATGGACACAATCAGTGGGCGTGCCTTGCACTGAATAAACATTTTCTTCAACACAGGTCACTCGCAGTGGCTGTTCCAGCGTTAGCGAGTTTGACGCTCCTGAGCGATTGCGATCCGGTGCAACGATGATCACTTCTGCCAATGTGCTTAGTTCGTTAGCTAACGTGCGAATACCTTCTGCAAAAACGCCATCGTCATTACTCAGCAAAATGCGCAGCGGTTTAGTTTGCTTATCTTCCATGATAATTAGAATTCTCTTTCAAACGCGATTTCTTGCACTAGCTCGCGGATAATGGACGTTGCAAAAGAGCCTGCATCGAGCGAGAAAGTCAGGGTGATGCTATTACCATCCACTTGCCAACTGAGATTGGCCGGCTTCAATGCGATCGCTCGACGATCGTGTCTCATGCGATTACCGCGAATCAGCGCCATAAGATCGGGTTCAGCATCTAAGAACACTTGCTCTAACGCCAACGCGTTATCTTGAGTCGGCAAGGCATTATCGCCAGCCAAAGCACCACTGATCACCAAGTCGCCAGCATCATATTGAGACTGGAGATCCGCATGATTTTCTGCACTCACCAACAGCTGTTCATCCCCCTTAAACAGGATGTCGCCAAGCAAAACCTTATCGAACAGTGATTGCTCAAGTCGCGCCGAGACAATTAAATTGAAGATCCACGAACGCGCAGCAGACAAGTAGAGGCTACGTTGATTTTGATTGCGGCTACGAACATTGTCTCTGCCCCAACGTTTTGCTTCTTGCAGGTTATTGCCATTGTTACCAAAACGCTGATTACCAAAATAATTTGGAACACCAAGCTTTGCGACCGTCTCTAGACGTTTGAGCACATCGTCCACATCTGAGACTTCCGATAACGTCACGACGAAATCGTTCCCAACAAGATCCCCTGGTCGTAACTTCTTGTTATGACGAGCGGTAGCGAGAATTTCAATCGATGGGTATTGCGCGAGGAAAGCGGAAAAATCCGGTGTTTCCGCTTTAGGCAAATGAACACTAAGCCATTGTTCCGTCACCGCGTGGCGATCTTTCAAGCCAGCCCAACTGACGTCTTTTGATTTCACGCCACATGCTTTCGCCAATTCATTGGCAACAAAGGAGGTGTTCTCGCCAGTTTTTCGGATGCGTACCATCAGGTGCTCACCAGAACCAGTGAACTCAAAACCTAAGTCTTCTCTTACCTGAAAATGTTCTGGTTTTGCTTTGATTTTTGCTTGTGCGGTTGGTTTACCCGCTAAATAGGCCAGAGAAGCCAAAGTGTCTGTCATAGAACTATCCACTGCCAGTTTTGCTAATGCTAATATTATTGCTTAATCAGTAACACAACGGCTTCCGTTGCAATACCTTCTTTGCGTCCTGTAAAACCCAAACGCTCGGTTGTTGTCGCTTTGACATTAATATTACGAATATCGGTTTCCAAGTCGTGAGCGATGGCTTCACGCATGGCATCGATATAAGGGGCCATTTTGGGTGCTTGCGCGATGATGGTCACATCCGCATTCCCCAGTTTGTAGCCTTGTTCTTTGACTCGGCGATAAACGTCTTTCAAGAGCTCTCGACTGTCTGCCCCTTTCCATTTGTCATCCGTATCTGGAAAATGTCGGCCAATATCACCTGCGGCAATCGCCCCCAGCAGAGCATCGCTTAACGCATGTAAAGCAACATCACCATCGGAGTGAGCAATCAGTCCTTGTTCATAAGGAACCGCAACACCACCGATGATAACCGGGCCTTCGCCACCAAATTTGTGTACATCGAAACCATGACCAATTCTCATCATTTTCTATCCTTTTCTCGGCTCAAATAAAATTCCGCTAAAGCGAGATCTTCAGGTTGAGTGACTTTGATGTTACTCGAGCACCCTTGAACTAAAGCTGGCAGCTCTCCTCGCCATTCTAACGCGGAGGCTTCGTCGGTAATCGCCACACCTTGTGCCAACGCATCGCTTAGCGCGTCTGTCAGCACTTCGGTTTTGAACATTTGCGGCGTTAAGGCATGCCAAAGTGCATTGCGATCCACCGTATGGTCGATCATTTGTTGTGCGTTTGCGCGCTTCATCGTGTCACGCACAGGCGTCGCCAAAATCGCCCCCGTCTCATGCGAGGAGCAGCGTTCAATCAAGGCATCAATATCTTGATGAGCAACACAAGGTCTTGCGGCATCATGCACGAGAACCCAATCTGCTTTTTGTTGCTGCTGCGAAAGGAAACGCAATGCCGATAACACCGAATCTGCACGCTCTTTTCCACCAGCAACACGAATGATATCGGGATGTTGCGCAATAGGGAGCTCTGGGTAATAAGGATCGTCTTCACTCACGGCAACGACGACTTGTGTAATGGCCGGATGAGAGAGCAACCTTTCGATGGTATGTTCTAAAATGGTTTTGCCGTGGATCTGCAAATACTGCTTTGGTCGGTCTGCCTTCATTCGACTGCCGACACCAGCGGCCGGTACAACGGCGACCAATGACGTCATACTACGCGCCATTATGGATTCTCCTCACCGACAATGCGATAGAATGTCTCCCCTTCTTTCAGCATACCCAGCTCGTGACGAGCACGCTCTTCAATGGCATCGAGCCCTTGCTTCAAGTCATCTATCTCTGCGTACATTTCGCTGTTTCTTGCCTGCAACTTGGTGTTCACCAATTGCTGCGCTTCAATATCACTTTCAATCGTGTAGTAATCGGAAACCCCATTTTTACCAAACCACAGGGTGTACTGCAGCCAACCAAACAGTAAGGTTAAAACGAGAATAAACAGTCGCATGGCAATTTACTTATGACTTATTAGAAGGAAAGATTGATCAAGCCCTGTTTATAGCACAATTAGCTCATTGGCTCTAGAGAGGGTTAGACAGAAGCAAGTGAAGAGAATGACAGAGCCCTATGCACAATCACTTTTCTATTGAACGGCGATAGAGAGACTCGCAGAGATATTGGCGATAAAAAAACACCCCGCAAGCGCGGGGTGTCAGACTGCTGACAAAGGTCTAGCTTTCGAGCTAGACCTTTGATCTAATAGGGGTATCGAAATATGGATACTCCGATATGCTTCAAGAACCCACCCCGCAACAATACGAACTAGAAATGGTGACGATGGAACAGTTAGTTCCTAAAGACCATTTAGTGCGCAAAATCGATAATGCTATCGACTTTGAATTCATTCGTGATGAAGTCGCTCATCTTTATTGTAAAGATAATGGGCGTCCACCTGTTGACCCTGTTCGTCTCTTCAAAATCATCTTGCTTGGTTATATCTTTGGTATAAAAAGTGAGCGTCAGCTCGTTAAAGAAA
>NZ_NPKW01000769.1:0-838 GCF_002265885.1 Vibrio sp. 03_296 | reverse complement strand
AGGAAAAATCAGTGAGGAAGACGCGTTGCACAGTGCTGACTCAGCGAACGACTTACGTTTAATGTTGAAAACACAACGAGGCGATCTTAGCACTCCCGGTTCTTTGGCAAACGTGAAGATTGATATGGATTAGTTCGGCAGTGCCAAAACACCATGAAAAAACGAGAGAACCAGAAGATCTCTCGTTTTGTTAGGGAGTGCGAAGGTTGAAGAGTCTTCGGTGAGTTAGCCCCACTGAGCTTCAAACCAACTCTCTAAAATAATTACCGCAGATTGGCAATCGACGTTGCCTTTGCTCAAAGCTTTGTAACCGCCCATAGAGAACAGCTCAGAACGCGCTTCCGTGAGATCAGGCGTTCATCATGCAACTCAACCGGAAGACCGAAGCGCCCTTGTAGGCGTTGAGCAAACTTCTTCGCGCGTGGAGTAATGGTTTCTAAGGCCTTGCCGTGTAAATCTGTCGGCAATCCCACCACCAATAAATTGGGTTGCCACTCTTTGATTTTGCTTTCAATCTCATCCCAATTTGGAATGCCGTCATTGGCTTTGAAAGCCTTCAGTGGTGATGCGGTGCCAGTAATTTCTTGGCCGATGGCACTACCAATGCTTTTGGTGCCAAAATCGAATGCCATGATGGTGCGAGACATAAATAACCTAAGTCAAACGGGTTAAGCGTGACCAGCTTGATCGGAAAGCTGAGACGCGTGAATTCCAAGCATTTGCACGGCTTTTTGCCAGCGCATTGCTATCGGTGTGTCAAAATAATATCAGGATTGGCTTCAACTGTGAGCCACGAGTTCTCCGCTAACTCGGCTTCGAGTTGCCCAGCACTCCAGCC
>NZ_NPKW01000768.1:0-357 GCF_002265885.1 Vibrio sp. 03_296 | reverse complement strand
ATGTTAGCAATGTTATCGTTGCCACCCAATGCTACAACCAGTTCTTCTAGTTTCATGCTAAAGCCGTCAGCCTTACCTGACGATGCATCGCCAGTAATCATGTCTGTTTGTGTCAATTGCATCATGCTTTCCTTTGTGCTTTATCTGCTCATTCACTGCGCTCATCTTAGCCACTGGTCATATTTATCCAATCGACAAATTAGTGATTAAACTCACAATAAGAGTGACTAAAATTAAATTTTTGGCTTTTTTAGTCAATTGGTTCGTTTTTCTTGCCAAATTCAAAACAGGAACGAACCAGTTAAATTCAAGCATAATTTATCGCTTGTAATTTGTATTTTTTCACGCTTATATAAA
>NZ_NPKW01000767.1:0-681 GCF_002265885.1 Vibrio sp. 03_296 | reverse complement strand
ACACCAGAACTAGATAGTATTATTTAAAGATGTAATATACCCAGTGATAGACATTGCTCTAAAGATCTTTGCAGGTATAGTTTTATTGATTTACCTTCAAGGGAAAACTCAAAAGAGTGAATCAAAAGAAAGAATGTGTGATGTTTACTTTTCTATATTAGATGGTCAGGATAAGTTACATTATCACTATTCAAAACTTCCATTTTTGAAATATTTGGAACTGCTCCATTCTCTAAAGTTTCAGATGAAACTTATGAGATTTATCATAAATCAGTGGATGACTGTTTAGGGCATAAATACATCTCTAGTTCTGATGCGTTTGATACTCAAATTAGCCTTACAGCTTCTTATAGAAAACTGTATTTCTTGATGGGTAAAAAAGAATATATGAAGTATTTTGCTGAACTTCGTTCTGACGTTGATAAATATTGTTTGAATCATCTGTTGGAGAATTATCTCAGTTTTCTTTAATGAAAAATACTCAAAAGAAATCGGTGAGGCTCAAAAAATATAAAGAGATCGCGGAGTGGCTGGAGGAAAATAACCTTACTAAAGGTGAGGCGAAGGACAAAATGTATTTTGAATTGCTGAATGTTTACTCAAAATCTCTAAAGATTCAAGTGAATACTTTCAAAATAAAATAGGAAAACATACACAGAAAATGGTTGAATACATAAACTG
>NZ_NPKW01000766.1:0-918 GCF_002265885.1 Vibrio sp. 03_296 | reverse complement strand
ATCAAGTACAAAGCCATCCGGAGAGTTTCGGTTGTCAATGTTGCCACTGATGGTCAGTAAAATGTCACCCTGAGGGGAGGGTAATTGTGCCAACACATGTTGGAGCAACGCGAGTATCCCTATTTGCCAAGCAAATTTCATTGTCATCTCCAGCGATGCATAAACCATTCATACCTTTGAAAATAGGTTATAAAAAGCCGCCTTTCAAACCGACTCTGGCGCTTATTGAACGAGAAATGTCCAAAGCCATGGCGGCATCAGCGTCAAGATGTGTTTGGTCAATATCACCAAAAGTGAGCGATATTCGCGCATGTTATTTTATCTTGAATTGCTTTATTGTAAGTGTATTGAAAAGTTGGAAAGGTTACATTTGACACAAAAATTTGGTTACAAAAAAGGAATTTCATGGTATTTACGCTGTCTATCTTTTGAGTTTTTGATATGAATCTTGCCTATTGGAGTGTGTTCGGCAAGTGGATTTGAGATCGAATCAAAGAAAGAAACGTAAAACATAACAATTAACAATACCTCGCTGGCGTGACTTTTTCGCGAGGTCAATAAAACACAGAATAAGGATGCTCATGTTACACAATGTCGCTCGTTGGATTTTACCTGTCGCTCTGTTGGGGGTCGGATACGTTGCTTATCAAGCCATCGCTGCATCGGGGCCGGAACAGACGATAAAAAGAGGCTGTGGTCGAAACCATTGTCGAAACGGCCCCACTGCTCCCGACGGAACACAAAGTGATGATCACCAGCCATGGCGAGTTGGTGCCTTTTGAAACGACCCGCTTGTCTGCACAAGTCTCTGGTGAGGTCGTGTCTTGGCACCCAAACTTTGTCACGGGGGGAATTGTAAAGCGTGGAGAGGTGCTGTTTTCCATTGAATMGGACAACTACCAAGCGGCTGTGTTACAA
>NZ_NPKW01000765.1:0-586 GCF_002265885.1 Vibrio sp. 03_296 | reverse complement strand
CGTTCACGACCCAAACCGTGCGGTTGCTAACCAATTCTTGCGGCAAGCGATAGATGTGTTTGAGCTCTTTGCCTGCAAATTGCACCTCCACGTAGGAGCCGAACTTGATCGCAGGCTTTTGCGAATTAATGCCATACGGGTCATCAATACGAACCACAACGTTGATCATACGTGTGGCGGAATCAATCATCGCCAAGTCACGGTCAATGTTGCCCTCTCTTTCGACTTGGCGAAGCCCTTGCAAACGGATGGTGGCACGAATATTCGACAGTTTTTCAGGCAAGAAAGCACTGTCAAAGCCAGCAATAGGAATGTGAATTTCAGCTGCTTCAATATTGTTGAGTAACGCAACTTCACTCCGCGGAATAAATTGMCMACCCCTATTTGTCGTGAGACGACTAAAGCATCGTACGGGGCGACCACCTTACAGTTGTCCAGATCGCGCTCTGCTCGTTTGAGCGACGCCAGTGCTGATTTCACCTGCGCTTCCGCACTGAGCAATTGTGGCTTACGCAAATAGAGATCAGACACTTGTTTGTCGCTAAGGTTTTTGGCTTGGCGCTCAGCAACTTTCGCTTTCGCTTTT
>NZ_NPKW01000764.1:0-706 GCF_002265885.1 Vibrio sp. 03_296 | reverse complement strand
AGTTGTGGCAGAGCGCCATCGTTCAGCTCCTCGTCGCGTTCGTTTTCGATCGCCACCGCAATAAACTGGCCATCTTTCGACACGGCGACCGAATCTGGCTGACCACCTAAATCACACTGGTCGGTGATTTTACGGCGGTTTACAGATACCACCGCTAAGTAGCCAGAAGGTTGCGTTATAACTTTTGAGGTATTCACGCCGGCGATGACCCAACGATCAAACGCAGCCACCGAGGTGGGCTCACCGTTGAGTGAAAGAAAACCCGCCGCTTTGGGCTGATCCGCTTGTTTAATATCGACAAAACCAATGCCACCCAGTGGGCTGTCAGAATAGATCAGCGTGTTGCCATCCGGTGTCACCTGTAATAATTTCCGCAGACGTGTTTTTTTGCTTAATCCAAACCCCGCAGGGTAGGTTATCTGCGACAGGCAAAACTGGCAATACGCTTAAAGCTTTCAGTGGTGCTAGCCCTTTCTGCTGCACTCGAAAACGCGGTCAATGAAGCCCCAAAAAACATCGCCGCCGTGACACTTTGTCGCAGCAGCGAGCGTGAAAATAGATGAGCCATATAAATATCCTTATCAATGAGAAAATGACGCTACCGTAGCGGGAATTTATGACAAATGCGTGAGCATCTGATGGCATTTTTATGATGAACCGCTGCAATCTTAAGGGCATGGCACACTCTGTGATGAAAACGGTGATG
>NZ_NPKW01000763.1:0-767 GCF_002265885.1 Vibrio sp. 03_296 | reverse complement strand
GTGGAACACCTTCATCACTGACGAAACAGCTTCTGGCTGTGTCGACTTTTCCATTGTTTTCCCTTCTTTAGTTGTATTTTTTGCCATTATATCGTTGATTTTCTGTATCACCACTATTTTTAAAATACCTTTTCATAATTTTGAAACCGCTCACTTAGTTTGTTTTAGTAAAATAAGACATTCATCAATATTTTTGAAACGTCTTTTCAAAAATATTTGCGAGCGTTGCTGTTTTACTGTTATGTTTGCCCTACCACAGTGAACAACAACCAGAACGTCGGTTCACTTCTTTCAGTATTCTAGAGGATGCATTACATGATTCTTGATTCATTTAGCTTGCAAGGCAAAGTAGCCGTCGTCACAGGGGTGTGATACCGGTTTAGGTCAAGGCATGGCGCTGGGTTTAGCAAAGGCAGGTTGCGATATCGTTGGTGTGAACATCAGTGAACCAACAGAAACCATGGAAAAATCCAAGCGACGGGACGTAAGTTCGTCGATATCCGCGCTAACCTAATGAAACTAGATGATATTCCTTCAATTGTTGATCGCGCAGTGACTGAGCTTGGCCGCATCGACATTTTGGTGAACAACGCAGGCATCATTCGCCGCAACGACGCGATCGAGTTCTCTGAGCAAGATTGGGATGACGTCATGAACATCAACATCAAATCGGTGTTCTTTATGTCTCAAGCGGTGGCGAAAACAATTTATTGCGCAAGGCGAAGGCGGCAAGATCATCAAACATCGCCTCAATGCTTTCTTTTCAG
>NZ_NPKW01000762.1:0-435 GCF_002265885.1 Vibrio sp. 03_296 | reverse complement strand
AGGGTGGCAACTGGCGTATTTGTTGCCCACGTCTTGTGAAGCACTTTGCCAGCAGCAACTTCATCTCTTAGGCCAAAATCATCTCGCTTTGGGCAAATATCAAGAGAGAGTCGAAGCAGTAGTTTGGGCATTTTCTCCAACAACAACTAATCTTAATTATGAGCAGGTTGTGATAACAAAACAGATTGAAAGCGTTTGAACCGGGGATATGGTGATCGTCGATCCACTAGGTCAGTTGGTGATGCGCTACCCAGTGAATGCCACCAAGTCACTCATAGAGCAAAATAAAGAAATACTCTCAGATCTGAGGAAGCTGCTTAAACTTTCGCGAGTTGGTTGAAGGGGAGGGAACCATGAATCTTCATCGGATTATGGTACAAATTGCGTTGGTGTTAACGTCGGTGGTGATACTACTTGGTGCTTACACGCGGCTTT
>NZ_NPKW01000761.1:0-769 GCF_002265885.1 Vibrio sp. 03_296 | reverse complement strand
CTCGTCGATATCGGCCACGGTTTCACTGGTGCTTCTTACCGCGTTTACGCTGTAATGCAGATCGCTGAGTGAATAGCCACCTTTGCCCATCGAGTGTWATCCCTGTTGCAAGACGAAATATCTTCATTGGCGAGGTCTGCGGTATGATTGCCTTCTTTGTACCAAGAGCGAGCTTGATACTTAAGCGCCCCTGTTTTGGGATCATTAGCAAGTTCAACCACCACAATTTTTGTGTAAGGTCCAAGCACTTTTGCGTAAACATAAGTGTTTGGTTTGCGGTTTGATTTCACCGCTTGAACATCGACTGCCGTCCCATCTGTCGAGATGGCGTGACCGCCCATTTTCGCCTCTGACAATGCCACATCTTTCGCATCAATCAGTGTGCCATTGGCGTAGGTCACCCACTCATATTCAGTCAGATTTTTTCAACGGCATGAACCTCACTTGATTGCTGATGCTCAACGGCAATATTAGCAAGGGTGTAACCACCATTGATTGGATTAACTTCAAAACCACCAGCAGAAGAGACATCGGAACGAGCAAGCTCAGCTAAATGATTGCCGCGCTTAAACCAAGCCTCAGAGTAGTATTTGAGTTTGCCCGTTTCTGGATCGTTATAGAGACGAACTTTGTTGATTTTGGTGTAAGTACCATCTGCGATAGCAAACAGATGAAGTATTTGGCTCTCGCTCTGACTTTACAGCGGTAACCGCATGGAACTTGTTGCCGTTATCAATCGACAAGCCGTGCATCTGCGCCGCGGTGAGAA
>NZ_NPKW01000760.1:0-1924 GCF_002265885.1 Vibrio sp. 03_296 | reverse complement strand
CTGCTCACGCTCTTCCTTAGGTCAGACTCCGTAAAAACTCACTAAACCGCAATGAGATCAGCCTTGAGTCAACACAACGTAGATTGGGAATTGCATACCCAATTGATTTTTCAGCTCTTGTAGCCGATTTTTTATCGCTCTTGCATGCATGCCTCGTTCGGTGCGAGTTTGTGTGAGCATACTGGCGATGCTGACTGTAACAATCGCACCATTAATGGGACGCTGTTTACGGTATTGCTTTAATAAGCCTAAGAATCCATACCATGCTTTTGAATCGACATGTGCTTGGCTATCTTGAGTGGTGTACCTGCCGGCCAGCCGTATCAATCAACACCGCTTTATTGGTAAACCACCAATCAACAATTTCTCGTACCGCCAATACCAGAAACCGAGTCAACTGCCCATTGAGTCTGACAGAGGAAACTCGAGACCCGATTCTTTTAATGCCGTCGTTTTACCTGTTCCAGGAGGTCCAATAAGTACGTACCAAGGCAACTGGTAGAGATGGTCTCTTACGCTTTCCACCTTTCGTCACGTACTTGAATCGCCTTCTCGATTCTTTCGCGCATGACGTCTATTTCTGCCGCCGCTTCTTATCGGTCAGGCATCCACTCTAATAGGCTTGGATGCTTCGTCTTGTTCCTTTCGCTCCTTCTGTTGACGGACAACGTTCGTCACGCCCCAGATAAAGACTAAAACGACAATAACCAACAAACGGTTAAAGTCTGATTTCAGTGGCTCTATGCCTGCTATCGCGATCAATGGTCCGACAAACCAAATAAAAATTGAAATTGCCCCAAGCCCAATACAAGTCGAATCAGCCATTTTTGCCCCAATAAACGTTTAATCTTTCGCCATTGTTTGCATCCATTTTCGATTGGGTTTGTACTAGGAGATCGATTTCGACTCTACGGTTGATGCTTTTTCCTTCTGCGGTTTCATTTGATACCAAAGGTCTCGCATCTCCCATACCTTCTGGAATGACACGCCCACTCAATTTGCCTGCTGATGCTAAAGCGATCGGTAAGCGCTGTCGCTCTGGCGAGAGAGTAAATGCCAATTAGAAGGGAATTTACTGGTAAAAATGGGGGTTATTATCGGTATGCCCGACAACCAATATTTTTTCCATTGGTCGCCTCGAGTGCTCTGGCCACTTTTGAAACCACAGGGAATATATGCGCGACGAGCTCCGCACTGCCCGATTCAAACAGATCATTGGACTGAAAAGTAATACGCACTCTATCAGGTAATGCATCGACTTTTAGCAAACCCATTTCTATTTCCGTTGCACAGAACGTTGGATTTGATTTGCTACGGCAAGAGACGAAATATAATCCGCACTTTGGTTCTCTATCTCTTTGCTCGGCTACTAAATTCAGTAACTGACTAAAGGTCTGATCGGATTTTTCGTTTAGGCTATAAACTCAAGTACATGTACACGCTGACTAACACAGCTGCGGTAATTGATAATACTCACCCACAATGGTGCTTTTTCTGCGATCTGCTCACCAACCAATACTTTAGCTAACGCATCATCGTTGAGTGAAGGACTGTAGTCCCGACCGTGCGATTTAAGAACATCCATTACGCGGTTTTTAAGGAACGATGTTGCTCGATTCCATTTCTCGATTCGAATTGCCCCAAAAAACCTAAGCTCATGCAGATATACATGACTTCTAGCAGATCTAAGTGCTTATTGGGTTCGGCGAGGCTTTCATCGAGATGTATGAAGAACTGCTCACCGCCTTGAGTATTGGAATAGAATGTCGACAATAACGAGTTGTGTCCCCAAACGGATTGACTTCCCCATTCTGTATTCAGGACCTGCTTCATCGATAGCACAACATAAACAGTAGCGTGCGATATCGATCTGCTTACTATTTGCGCCTTGTAACCTCAACCGGTTTTCATAGTCACGCATTTT
>NZ_NPKW01000076.1:0-3390 GCF_002265885.1 Vibrio sp. 03_296 | reverse complement strand
CTAACTAAGCACGCCTTATCGCGTGCTTTTTTATTGCAGGAATCGCCGTTCATCCCATTAAATCTGATAAATAAATGTCGCTTAGATGTTTATATACTGTACTTCCATCGTATTAAACGAATAAAACACCCATGCGGCACAAAGCAGCAAACGATATTTTTTTGCATTTTTATATTGACCTAGAAAGCGAAAAACCGTTTAATACACCTCGTCGCCCGGATAGCTCAGTCGGTAGAGCAGAGGATTGAAAATCCTCGTGTCGGTGGTTCGATTCCGCCTCCGGGCACCACGAATTAAAAGTCGTTGGTGCTTAACGTACGAACGACAATTTAAAAAGAATATAGTGCGCCGACTTAGCTCAGTAGGTAGAGCAACTGACTTGTAATCAGTAGGTCACCAGTTCGATTCCGGTAGTCGGCACCATTCTTTTGCCTCGATAGCTCAGTCGGTAGAGCAGAGGATTGAAAATCCTCGTGTCGGTGGTTCGATTCCGCCTCGAGGCACCACTTATTTTAAGTTGTGCTAACACACAATAACCGAATAGTTCCTCCTTAGCTCAGTCGGTAGAGCGACGGACTGTTAATCCGCAGGTCGCTGGTTCGAGCCCAGCAGGAGGAGCCACTTTCAAACGATAAGCTAAAGCTTGTTGTTTAGGCGCCGACTTAGCTCAGTAGGTAGAGCAACTGACTTGTAATCAGTAGGTCACCAGTTCGATTCCGGTAGTCGGCACCATTTACAAGTTACTCTTGCATCGCAAGAGAGACAGAATAGTTCCTCCTTAGCTCAGTCGGTAGAGCGACGGACTGTTAATCCGCAGGTCGCTGGTTCGAGCCCAGCAGGAGGAGCCACCTTAGAAAAAGCCGCATCATTGATGCGGCTTTTTCACGTCCGTCATTAATTCATCTCCATTCAATTCCTTTTTCTCGTTGCCAATTTTAGAACCACAGGCATTGGCAAATATGCAACTCAGCTCTATACCTATATAAGAACAAACTGTGTATTGAGCGAGTTTTAATGAGAGACACCATTGAACGAAAACCCTTATTCGTTATTGCTGCTGAAGTATCAGCAGAGTTAAATCGAGGGGTAAAAATAGCGAAACAACTCCAACTGGTCGCCAGTAATGCCAGAGCACTCGCGCTAAGAGCGGGAGAAAGTGCAGCGGGATTTAGACCCGTCACCGATTCCATTGATGAACTCGTCCTCCTGACATTCCACTCTTCAAATACCATCAATCTACAAGCTCAACAACTCAGTCAAATTGCCACAGAGCGAACTCGCGCTCAGTGTGTGCTAAAGCAGCTAAATAACGTGGAACAAAGATCCACAGAAGCAAAATTTCTATCCAGTTTAAACCAAGCCAAACAGCGTGCTAACAAAGATTATCAGCAACTCAATACCTTGTTTACTCTCAAAGCTAAATCCCTAAAGGAAGCCCTTCAAGAGCTCTATGACCAACTGCGCATCGCTCAGATCATATCGACCATGCTCAGCGTTGAAGCATCTAAAGTTGATGAGCGTTACCGAGTTCAACTCAACGCTATTGCTGAGAGTGTAACGGAATTCTCTGATGCTATTCGCCATCATGTTTCACTCTCTCTTAAACTCTTTTCGCTCTTTTTGTAATAAGGACATTAGAAATTATGCGCTCAGAAATTCTCTATGAAGAAGGTTCCCACCGTTGGTTGATGTTTGGTAGAGATCCTCATAAACCTGACAAAATCATCGATACTAATCAGTATATGCTGGTACACAACGGCCAGGCGATGCTCCTCGACCCTGGTGGCATCGAGCTTTTCTCTGCCATGCTCAGCAGTGTTGTGAAAGAAATATCACTCGAGCAAATTACCCATCTATTTGCATCGCATCAAGATCCCGACATCATCTCCTCCCTTGGACTTTGGGACAAAACCATCCCCTCAGCAACACTCCATTCACCTTGGCTTTGGGAAGGCTTTATTCGTCATTTTGGTATGGAATCTATCACCTTTGCTCCGATCAAAGATCAAGGTGGAACAGTGTCATTAGCAGGGTTAGATATTCAATTTATTCCTGCCCACTATATGCATTCTTCAGGAAACTTTTCCGTCTATGACCCTGAAGCAAAGATATTAATGTCCGGAGATATTGGCGCCGCACTTGATCGTATCGATGCACCACTTTTCGTTGAAGACTTTGGTAGCCATGTCGAAAAAATGGCCTATTTTCATCAGCGTTGGATGCCATCGGAAAAAGCCAAATCAGCATGGATTGACAAGGTAAGCCAACTGGATATAGAGATGATGTGCCCGCAACACGGCGGTATTTTCCGTGGTGATGATGTGCCACGCTTTTTAGATTGGCTAGATAAGCTAGAAGTCGGCATTGCAGTTTAATTGCAGTTATCCCAACTCTTAAACTTAAAAAGACAGAAAATGAGGAGTCTAAAGAAAGTTGCAGCCTATAAATGCCTAAGTGACTCTCAGAGTAACGTACTAAATAGGTAATGAAGCTATAGTGAAAGCGTGCTATGCAAATCAGACGGGCTATCGGCGAGACAATCTCCTTCAGTAAGAGAGACCACGAATCGCAAACATCAAAACACAACTGAGAGTGACGGGGACGACCAGAATTGCGTTAAAGCGGAACTCACTCAACCTTAGAGTGAAGCCGAATATTTAGATGTAAAAAAGCCCCAGTTTTTCAACTGAGGCTTGGTATAAGTGGCGGAGCGGACGGGACTCGAACCCGCGACCCCCGGCGTGACAGGCCGGTATTCTAACCAACTGAACTACCGCTCCGCACTGGTTAGACTATTGAGTCTAAGTTTTATTTTACTTTTTAAAAGTAAAACAAATAAGAGCCTAGCGATGTCCTACTCTCACATGGGGAAACCCCACACTACCATCGGCGCTACTTTGTTTCACTTCTGAGTTCGGAATGGAATCAGGTGGGTCCAAAGCGCTATGGTCGCTAAGCAAAATCATGGTGCTGATACCCAGAATCGAACTGGGGACCTCATCCTTACCAAGGATGCGCTCTACCGACTGAGCCATATCAGCATTTAAAACTTGAAAAACCCGCTCTGAAAGCGGGTTTTAAAAATTAAAAGCCTGGCGATGTTCTACTCTCACATGGGGAAACCCCACACTACCATCGACGCTATTTCGTTTCACTTCTGAGTTCGGAATGGGTTCAGGTGGGTCCAAAACGCTATGGTCGCCAAGCAAATTCTTAAAATTCGGAAAGCTGTTTGCGTTCTCTACACATTCAATTCGTTCTTGCTTTGAGTCCATCAAAACCCTTTGGGTGTTGTATGGTTAAGCCTCACGGGCAATTAGTACAGGTTAGCTCAACGCCTCACAGCGCTTACACACCCTGCCTATCAACGTTCTAGTCTCGAACAACCCT
>NZ_NPKW01000759.1:0-1791 GCF_002265885.1 Vibrio sp. 03_296 | reverse complement strand
ACCACTTGAAAACGACGGGCCAGAGCCGCGTCGTTTCAAGTGGTTAAAATAGAGGAACCTTCACCTGAGTTGGCGATAGAGATGCTGCGTGGCCTCGTTCCTGTCATGGAAAAACATCATGGTGTCCACATTACTACCGAAGCACTAAAGGCCGCTGTCTTTCTTTCTTCTCGCTACATTAGCGGTCGTCAGTTGCCAGACAAGGCGGTATCGGTTTTAGATACCGCGTGCTCTCGTGTTGCTTTGAGTCAAAACTCGATACCAGGGCTGCTTGATCAGAAATACAAAAAACGTCTAATGATAGAAGCTCAACAACTTCAGCTCACCAATGAACTTGCATTTGGTCATTCTCATCAAACAACCCTTGATGAACTAGAAAGTAAGTTGTCGCACCTTCGAAGTGAAATCCACCAACTAGAGACAACGTGGCGAGATGAAGAAGGCGCAGTCAAACAGGCCAAAGCGCTCCGTGATTCCATTTTGGCAGAACCGTCGGCAGAGAAAGCCAATCAGCTGCAATCCATTGAACAGCAGTTATCGTCTAACCCGATGCCTTTGGTGTTTTCGCATGTTAACGAAGCCCTAATTGCTGAAATTATTGCAGGCTGGACAGGCATACCGTTAGGCAAACTAAAAAGCGATGAAATAAAAGCGATTCTAGACTTACAGCAACATCTGCAAGAGCGAGTGGTCGGCCAAGATCACGCGTTGAGTAAAATGGCGGAAGTGATCAAAACCGCGAGAGCGCAGCTCATGAAGAATCAAAACCTAACGGATTATTTTTTCTTGGTAGGCCCAAGTGGTGTCGGTAAAACGGAATCTGCATTGGCCATTGCTGAGCAAGTTTATGGTAGTGAAGAGAACATCACCGTCATTAACATGTCTGAATTTAAAGAAGAGCATAAAGTCTCATTACTGCTGGGCTCTCCTCCGGGCTACGTTGGGTATGCGAAGGGGGGTGCTAACGGAAGCCGTAAGAAGAAAACCTTACAGCGTCATATTGCTTGATGAAATGGAGAAAGCCCATCCGGGTGTACAGGATATTTTCTATCAGGTGTTTGATAAGGGGATGATTAAAGACGGTGAAGGGCGAGACATCGATTTCAAAAACACCATCATTATCATGACTTCAAACTCTGGAACGGAAACAACAATGGAGTTATTCCAAGATCCAGAGCTTGCTCCGGATCCGGAGGCACTCAAAGAAGCGCTACGAGACGATTTGTTACAGGATTTCAAGCCCGCTTTTTTAGGTCGAGTGAATGTCATTCCTTATATCCCTTTGCATCGTGATGTTTTGGAGAAAATCACCGCGTTGMAACTCTCCAAAATTCAGAAGAGGATAAAGACAAACTATAAAGCAGAAGCAGTGATCAACGATCGCTTAATTAATAGTATTGTTGACAGCTGCAATGAAACGGGCAGTGGCGCGCGTGCTCTTCAAAATGTGATTGAAATAAGGTGTTGCCTAAATATCTGAAACCGTATTAAATGCCATTCTTAATGACATAAGAATTAATAGAATTGAGATAGAAGGCGAAGTTAATGACTTGTCTATCTCAATCGTCTAATACTTTTTATGATTTTAGTTAATTGAGAATTTCATCTAACATGTTTAACAGATGTTCGTTATTCACTACTAAATAGCGAGCATCTCAGTTATAAAAGTGTGTATTTAATTTTACCTATTTAATACATTTATTATTAATTCTAAAGTTCTTATTCTAGTAAGAAATCTGACTCTTTTTGAGTTTATTAATCAAATGTCTATAGGAGACTAGCATGCAGTCA
>NZ_NPKW01000758.1:0-601 GCF_002265885.1 Vibrio sp. 03_296 | reverse complement strand
TTGACTGGTCTATTTGGTTACCTAGGTGGTGCCGTGGCAGCCAACGCGGTATTAGGTTACACCGTAGACCATTTCGGCTGGGATGGTGGCTTCATTATTCTGGTTGGTTCTTGTATCACTTCTATCGTTTGTTTGACTTACGCATTACTGGGAGAAAAAGCCCATCATGATGCCAAACAAAAAGAGAAGGAAAAAGAACAAGAAGCCATCGCGTAACTGAACTTCCTCAGGCCCATCTTTTTGCTTAGTCGAACTGATGGGCATTTTTATGTCCAGACTACTCGGAGTGACAGGTAGGTGGAAAGTGAGTGACGCCCACGAGCGTAAGCAAACCAAAACCTCAACCTCTTCTAGTAGAAAAGAAATAAGCGCGAGTGTCATGGAGCATTCATATTCCTCCGTCACCATAAGCGCCTCTGATATATACCCAACCAAAATATCGCTATCAGAACAAGGAACTCATCATGAAACTTCACCCCCTTTTTCTTTCCCTTGCTGGCCTGTTAACCACTTCTGTTTTTGCCGAACCTCTTGTTATTGCTCATCGTGGTGCCTCTGGCTATTTGCCTGAGCACACACTGGAAGCGAAAACCTTGGCTTA
>NZ_NPKW01000757.1:0-740 GCF_002265885.1 Vibrio sp. 03_296 | reverse complement strand
CACACGGTTTGGCTCACTTTGGGATTAAACTCCGACTCTCCCGACTGGCCTTTAAATGAGATCACGCCATGCTCGGTATAGCCGATTTCATCTTCCACTTCCGCGTGCAACTGCTGGAAACCAGGGTGGAAACTGCCACGCAGGCCGATTTTCGCCCGCCTGGGTTAAGCGCGCGAACGACAGTGTTGATCGGAGTTCTCAGACCATAACGACTTTTCCAACCAATCATTTTCTCCGCCATTGGCGCAAAATTGCGCAGTGGCAGATAAACGATGCCATCTTGCTCAAGCACAGTTTGGGCTTCTTGCGTAGAGCCCGCCTCACTCAAGCCTAATGCCGCTAAATAATGCTCTGCAGTGTTCACGCCCAGCGGGTTTGTCGTTGTATCCGTGGAGCAGAACTTTGTAGCCATTATCGGCAAAATTTTGCCGCAAGAAGATGCCAAGGCTTACCCGCAGAGGCACGTTTTCCCGCATAACAAGGCCAATCAATGTCTGCGCCAAGGTTAGGTACTCGACTTTGGAAAGCTTTAACAAATCCCGCGATCTCTTGACGGGTCTCATTTTGCACTCGGATCAGCATCAGCAGCATCGCCATTTGATCATCACCCACTTGACCATCGAGATACTCATCCATAACTTGATAGGCTTGTTCAAACGTCAGGGTTTACGCCCACGCTCACCGCGTCCAACCGTGCGGATACATTCCAAAATTGTGCTCATACTTCCTCGTTGTTCTTT
>NZ_NPKW01000756.1:0-602 GCF_002265885.1 Vibrio sp. 03_296 | reverse complement strand
TATATCCAGACATAGACGTTTTTGTTACCTAAAAGTGACTACCAAAACAATAAATGATATTTTATTCGTATTATCAATGCGCCGCATTGTAACGGAATTTTCTCGCAATACCAAATCGTATGAATAGTAAATCTGTGTTTATTTTGCCATCGCCTGAGCATGGTCGGCTGATCGGCTTTAGCAGACGTGAGTGACGCGAAAACAGTGCCGCGCTAATCCTGGAAAGACAGTATCAAAAACAGCCGCTAACAAACCTGACCTAAAAGTGGCTTGTCCCTATTTTAAGGCAAAAGTAACTCATCTTCGATTGGGATATATCTGTCCACGACCGCTTGGAGGTTTTGCGCTGTTAAGCCCGGCACGCCATAAACCGTGACCTTTTTTCCAAACTTTTGCTGAATGCGCTCAACAAGGATTTCGAAATCGCCGTCGCCAGATAATAAAATGACCTCATCCACCATTGGCGCATACTCAAAAGCGTCCAACGCGAGGCCCACATCCCAATCCCCTTTCGTCACCTGCCAATCCCAGCGTTGAATAAAAGGCTTCAGTTTTACGTCAAAACCAATACCCCGCAAAATATGGTGAAACTGACGTTGACC
>NZ_NPKW01000755.1:0-405 GCF_002265885.1 Vibrio sp. 03_296 | reverse complement strand
TTCAATTTCACTTTTCTTAATTTCGCGTACGGAAACCAATTGTTGCGACGCTCTTGTGATAAGTGCTTGTTCAGAAAGGGCTGCAGATTTTAAACCAACTATGGCACCAGTAAATGACGCCCAGTGCGCACAACGCTGTTGAGACCAAGATAATCTTATTAGCAATTTTCATATTCAAACCTGACCGCAACAGCGGCTCCTGAGTAAATGCATCCCCAAAGAGCCAACTGAGCGAAAATGTTTGAATTAATATACGTAGAGTGTAGTCAGCGATATAAGTGAGCGCGAATAGAAATTAAAGTCATAACGAATTCCCACCCTCAAGAGTCAGCCTAAAACCGCAGAGGTGGTTGAATCTTAACACTTAGTTGACTGGTTAGACCTARCTTACAGCTTGAAGCAATG
>NZ_NPKW01000754.1:0-990 GCF_002265885.1 Vibrio sp. 03_296 | reverse complement strand
GATATACGCCAACAGGTTGACAATTCTCTGCCAACTTTCTTGCATTGCTTCTGGAATCTCATAATCCAACGTTCTGTATTTGCCATGAGCAAACATCCTTGTTTGAATGAGCTTGAGCTTCAGTTTTAAAWTATAATGACGGCAAACATCCTTGTTAGTATAAGGGGCTAGAGTTGGCGTTACCCAAAAAAAAGATCCCGAAATCGTTCGGGACGGGTAAATAAAAGATTGAATCTCAATAATGGAACACTGTGTAGGCTAAGGCGTTAATTTCAAAATTGTTTGTAAGTCAATATCTTGTGAATAGTCAACTTCGTCAAATCCGAAACCATTGTAGCTGTAAAAACTCGTTTTAAACCCTTGGTAATCACCGATTACTTGGAAATTATTGGCATCCATTTCTTCTAGAATCTGGTTCACTTTATTTTGAATATGAGGCGCCAGTTCCCAATCATCCATCCGAATCAATCGTTCGCCATCAACACTGACGTGGTCTTGTACCGTAAGTTTCGTGCGAATAGCGCTGCATTTGCTCAATGCATCCTTCGTGACATTTTTCGTCTTTCATCACACGGTAGAGCGCAAGTAGATAAGGCGAGAGTGCAGGAATAAATACGCTGGCTTTCGTCACCAATGCCTTACACACTGTGGCGTAAGCACCACCATTGAAATTGGCGAGTTTGAGATTAAGAGAAGTGACGTGGTTTGGTCGAAGATCAATCTTTGCTCTACCTAAAGTGCCATCGCGATAGATCGGTGGTCGTTTCTGGTCCGACATAAGAAAAAGCGACGGTTTGGCAACCATCTGCAATCGATTCTGCGTTGATCAAAGTATCAATCCAGCTTTCCCAATCTTCACCGCCCATGACTTTAATGGTGTGCAATGCTTCTTCTTCTGTAGCCGATTCGAGCGTGGTGTCAATCCAGCGATCATGCTCTAAATCGAGCGATGCTCCCGTCACTGTTTGGCCAAAAGGTTTAATCACACTT
>NZ_NPKW01000753.1:0-668 GCF_002265885.1 Vibrio sp. 03_296 | reverse complement strand
AAACTGCGTTTCCAATAATAAACACGTGTTGTACTAATTTGCACGCTCAACCTTTTGGGTCCTACTCAAAATGTGACTTTTAACAATTTAATCACATTAAGCAGTAATAAAAAAAGCGCCGCATTGAGGGAATTATCATCAGAGCGGCGCTATTCTAATCTTGTTTTAAACAAAAGCAAACGTTTGCYTTCACTATAGGAAATTTACATCTTTTAAAACTATTTTGCTGTCACCCACAAAATGTGCGCATCTTCCTCGCTAACGGAGACCAACATATGCCCCATGTTCGCATCGTAATAGACGCTGTCCCCTTCGCTCAGAACCACAGGCTCATAGAACTCGGAATAGAATTGGACCGCGCCAGATAAGATCAGCAAGAACTCTTCGCCATCGTGACGAACCCAATCGCCATACTCTTCAAACGTGCGCGCATGTACCACACTTTTGAACGGCATCATCTTTTTGTTTGAGAGCTGAGTGGCTAACAATTCATGCTCGTAGGTTTGCGTTGGGTGCGGTTTTCCTTGCCCTGCCAACGTAATATCACGACGACCCGTTGCAACCTTTTTCTCGTGAGGTTCAAAGAGTTGTGGCATATCAATTTTCAAACCGTGCGCGAGTTTTCTGCATTGCTTGAAAGGTGGGAGAAATCTGTTCGTTCTCAATTT
>NZ_NPKW01000752.1:0-1203 GCF_002265885.1 Vibrio sp. 03_296 | reverse complement strand
GACAATACCCGTAAACTTTAAGCCTTTATACTCTCGTGAATCTGTCGAGGCATCTGAGCCACCACTGTCACTACCACAAGCCGTTAACATCAAAATGAGTGGAATACCCATCAGGCCATTTTTATACATGAACTCTCCTTAACATGTATTAGATTTAAATATCGATAGACAGTTTAAAAACCAAAACAGAATATAAAAAACATCAGTTACAGATGAATTAATATAAAAGTTGCTATCAAAAACTGACGCCCGCGGATTTTAATTTTCATAAAAACAAATATCAAATTAAACCACCCCAAACCAAAATAGTTTAAAAAAACAAGACTAACACTTATCTTATAAATTTAAAGAAAAGCCTAAAAACAAAACCAAATAACAAAAAGTTACAATGGCAATTTGAACATTAACAAATATCAGAATTGTAAGTAAACGAAATAAACACATTGATTAATTACACGTTTCTGTTAAATGCATCGGATATAACAACTCAATATCAGCCTTATTGAAACAAAATGTATAAGCAGTGAAAAGATATTATTGAACCATATATCTCGAACAAAACACGATTAATTATCAATTACATTATTTTGCGATCAACTTTGCATTCAATAATTAATAAAACTAAAAGTAAATAATCAAGATAACGCTTGGAATTTATAAATATAGTATAGATTTCATCCCATTCTATTTTTAATAGAACATACCGTTGTGACGAAATTTATATTATTTAATCGTGATGTCCACTCACCGCTCACGACAAAAATAAAATCACTATTTAACGCAATGAGTGCCATAGATATTCAAACCGTGCTTGTGAACGGTTAACTCTCTATAACCAAAAGAGACCATCACCCTGCTAACATTCATGATAGCAATGGCTTTTGCATCACCTATACTCAATAATGCGAACCAAGCGCCTCACCGCTGAATGGATATCAACACTCTTACACATTGGATAAGCATCATGGCAGACATAGATACCTCTCAAYTAATCGTTCCGGATTCTGTACTCAAGAGCTGGCAAGAAATCGTCGATTTGGTTGCCAAAATGACGCAATGTCCTGCCACTCTGATCATGCGTATTCACGAAAACGAATATCGAAGTATTTTCCAGCAGTCGTAGCGAAATAACCCTACGCGCAAAATGCAAAAGATTCACTTGGGACATGGCCTGTATTGTGAAACCGTGATTAGCGAGCGGCG
>NZ_NPKW01000751.1:0-368 GCF_002265885.1 Vibrio sp. 03_296 | reverse complement strand
GATTTGACGCATGAGCGAAGGAGGAAACACAACTGAGCAACAGCAGGCTTAAAAATGCGCGCCAATGTGTATATCCAATTGAGTTGTGTTGGTTTTTTTTGTCGCATGAAGACTCCTAATAACACCGCTAACCTGTCTGTATTCTCAACAAATTGGAGAGGATGCAAACAATGTGTCTAATCATTCTCCGAACGACAGGATAAGTCTCGTTTTTGAACGGAAATTGTGAAGTGAATCATGTATTCTCGCCGCCTTAGTCACTGACTCACAAATAAAAAATAAATCACTATGCATTACGAGCAACAACTAGGGTATCGCTGATCCCAAAGGGCGATTTCGCACTTATTAGTGTGTATTCTTTTACTGGC
>NZ_NPKW01000750.1:0-447 GCF_002265885.1 Vibrio sp. 03_296 | reverse complement strand
TGAACCAAAACGTAGCGGGGTATCAGACCAAAAGCGCCAGCGCGAGTACGACTCTCTCATCTAGCGGAAAAACAAAAAGCCCAAATTGAGCTTCTTCCGTCTGTATCACCAGTCAAAACGAAGAAAACCGTCCTAGCGACGGTTTTCTTTTATCGACAAGTCACTTATCGGCACGCCTAACGTTTGAGCTTGAGCTTGGTTCCGTCAAACTTCAAATGACCAAGTAAGCTTTTCGCATTGTGCTTGCCGAAATCATCAAATTCGACGCCGTAACGCGCGTAATGCGTTGAACGCTGTAAATTACAGACTTTTCCTTTCAGTGGTGCCAAGGTTGGTCCACCTGCTTTCCCGAGTAGAATCTCCAATGACACTTCATCACCCACAGTGAAAGTTCTGCTCATTGGCGCCGTGACAAAGCGACACCCGCCACGGGAGAGATCGCGAATT
>NZ_NPKW01000075.1:0-13951 GCF_002265885.1 Vibrio sp. 03_296 | reverse complement strand
TTGAAGAGACGAACAGGGTCAACAGGTGGACGCCCATTATCTTTACAATAAAGATGAGCGACTTCATCACGAATGAATTCAAAGTCGATAGCATTATCGATTTTGCGCACTAAATGGTCTTTAGGAACTAACTGTTCCATCGTCACCATTTCCAGTTCGTATTGTTGCGGGGTGGGTTCTTGAAGCATATCGGAGTATCCATATTTCGATACCCCTATTAGATCAAAGGTCTAGCTCGAAAGCTAGACCTTTGTCAGCAGTCTGACGCCACTCGAGGTGAGTGGCGTTTTCTTAAGGTTCGTCTTTTATTGACGACGCATTGCGTCAAAAAACTCATCATTGGTTTTCGTCATCGCAAGCTTGTCGATGAGGAACTCCATCGCGTCCGTTTCGCCCATCGGGTGAACGATCTTACGCAAAATCCACATCTTCTGTAGTTCATCTGACTTCGTCAGCAACTCTTCACGACGAGTACCAGAGCGGTTGAAGTCAATCGCAGGGAATACACGTTTTTCCGCGATCTTACGGTTCAAATGCAGTTCCATGTTACCGGTACCCTTGAACTCTTCGTAGATTACTTCGTCCATCTTAGAACCGGTATCAACCAACGCAGTCGCGATAATGGTTAAGCTACCACCTTCCTCAACATTACGCGCCGCACCGAAGAAACGTTTTGGACGGTGTAGTGCGTTTGCGTCCACACCACCTGTCAGTACTTTGCCTGATGAAGGAACGACGGTGTTGTATGCGCGAGCAAGACGAGTGATCGAGTCAAGTAGAATCACAACATCTTTCTTGTGTTCAACGAGACGCTTCGCTTTCTCGATAACCATTTCAGCAACTTGAACGTGGCGAGAGGCTGGTTCATCAAAAGTAGAAGCAACCACTTCACCTTTCACTAGACGCTGCATCTCAGTCACTTCTTCTGGACGTTCATCAATCAGTAGAACCATCAACACACACTCTGGGTGGTTGTAAGTGATGCTCTGAGCGATGTTTTGTAGCAGCATGGTTTTACCCGCTTTTGGCGGAGCAACAATCAAACCACGTTGGCCTTTACCGATCGGCGACGCCAAATCCAATACACGTGCTGTGATGTCTTCTGTCGAACCATTACCACGCTCCATCACCATACGCTCATTGGCGTGCAGCGGCGTCAAGTTCTCAAATAGGATCTTGTTGCGAGCATTGTCTGGTCTATCATCGTTAACCGTGTTGACTTTCAACAAAGCAAAGTAGCGTTCGCCATCTTTAGGTGGGCGAATTTTCCCTGCAATCGAGTCACCAGTACGTAGGTTGAAACGACGAATTTGGCTTGGTGATACGTAGATATCGTCCGGACCAGCTAGGTACGAACTGTCTGCACTACGTAGGAAACCAAAACCGTCTTGCAGAATTTCCAGAACCCCATCGCCAAAGATGTCTTCGCCGCCTTTTGCGTGCGCTTTGAGGATGGCAAAGATGATGTCTTGTTTACGCAAACGCGCCAGGTTTTCCAGACCCAAGCTCTCACCGAGCTTGACTAAGTCTGATACCGGTTTGTTTTTCAATTCGGTAAGGTTCATGGTGGTGGATTCTTGTTTAGTCAAAATAAGATCTGTTTTCTAGTTAAGATGGATTTGGTCTCAGGATCGACCAAGAAGAGAAGTTGTTTAATTAACGTGCGATAAATTAGCACTAAATAAAACTCTAGTCCAGAGTTTGAAAAAACAAAACCGCGCATTTTGATATTGCACGGTTTTGTTATTAATCACTTATGGATTATAGGTTCGCATCCAAAAACTCTTTCAATTGAGTTTTTGACAGTGCGCCCACTTTCGTTGCCGCTACACTGCCGTTTTTGAAAAGCAGCAGGGTTGGGATGCCACGAATACCAAACTTAGGTGGTGTACCTGCGTTGTGGTCAATATTCAGTTTGCCGATAGTGAGTTTGCCTTCGTACTCTTCTGCGATTTCGTCCAGGATTGGGGCAATCATCTTACAAGGACCACACCATTCTGCCCAAAAATCAACTAGTACTGGGCCTGCAGCGTTAATAACGTCGTTTTCGAAACCTTCGTCAGACAGCTGCAAAATCTTGTCACTCATCTTCCACTCCAATGTGTTTTTCGAAACTGGTTGGATGATAACCAGTAATTTGATGCTCTATTGGAATGTATTTGCTTTCTTAATGCAAGCTTTAGCTGATATTCTATAGCCATGAAAAAGACGCATATCACAGAGCAAAAGTTCGCCGATTTGGGTTTAAATCCCCAAGTTGTTGAAGGATTGGAGAAAAAAGGGTTTGAGTTTTGTACCCCTATCCAAGCCTTGGCGTTGCCGGTACTGCTCTCCGGCCAAGACATCGCAGGCCAGGCCCAAACCGGGACTGGTAAAACGCTCGCGTTTCTTACTGCTACCTTTAACCATTTGTTGACGACCCCTGCACACGAAGGCCGTCAGCCAACCCAGCCACGTGCCATCATCATGGCGCCAACGCGTGAGTTAGCGATTCAGATCTACAACGATGCTGAGCCTCTGATTGCAAGTACTGGCATCAAAGCAGCCCTCGCGTACGGCGGTGAAAGCTATGATAAGCAGTTAGCCAAGCTACAAGGTGGCGTTGACGTACTGATCGGCACCACCGGTCGTATTATCGATTTTTACAAGCAGCGTGTGTTTAACCTCAATAACATTCAAGCAGTTGTTCTCGATGAAGCCGATCGCATGTTCGATTTGGGCTTCATTAAAGACATTCGTTTCTTGTTCCGCCGCATGCCAGCACCACAAGAGCGTTTGAACATGTTGTTCTCAGCGACGCTTTCTTACCGCGTGCAAGAATTGGCGTTTGAGCACATGCATAACCCAGAACACGTTGTGGTTGAGCCTGAACAAAAAACTGGCCACCGCATTCAAGAAGAGCTGTTCTACCCTTCAAATGAAGACAAAATGGCGCTGCTACAAACACTGATTGAAGAAGAATGGCCAGATCGCGCGATCATTTTCGCTAACACTAAATACAAGTGTGAATCCATCTGGGCTCATCTCGCTGCCGATGGTCACCGTGTTGGCCTGCTCACAGGTGATGTTCCACAGAAGAAACGCGAAAAAATTCTTGAGCAATTTACCCAAGGTTCTGTAGATCTCCTAGTGGCAACCGACGTAGCAGCACGTGGACTGCACATACCGCAAGTAACGCATGTCTTTAACTACGATTTACCTGATGACTGTGAAGACTACGTTCACCGTATTGGCCGTACTGGCCGTGCTGGGGCAAGTGGCCACTCGATCAGCTTTGCTTGTGAAGATTACGCTATCAACTTGCCAGCAATTGAAGAGTACATTGAGCACACCATTCCAGTATCAGACTACGATTCAAATGCCTTGATCCAAGATCTACCCGCGCCAGTTCGTACGCCATCGTCACGCAATCAGCAACGTCGAACCAATACTGGCGGTGCACGCTCAGGTGATCGTAAGTCAAACAACCGTCGTCCACGCCAACCGCGTCAACACAAGGAAGCGTAAACCGTTTATGAGCCAGGCAGGATCTTCTCCACTTTATGCAGCCATCGATCTCGGGTCGAATAGTTTTCACATGCTCGTAGTGCGTCATATCGATGGCAGCGTTCAAACTATGGCTAAAATCAAGCGCAAAGTACGTCTTGCTGCTGGGCTAGACGAGAACAACGCGTTAAGTAAAGAAGCGATGCAACGAGGATGGGATTGCCTGAGCTTGTTTGCCGAACGGTTACAAGACATTCCAGCCGACAATATTCGTATTGTCGGCACAGCCACCCTGCGCACCGCCACCAACGTCGAGTTGTTTCTGCAAAAGGCCAATCAAATCCTTGGCCACCCGATTGAAGTCATTTCGGGGGAAGAAGAAGCCGCGACGATTTACAAAGGCGTGGCACATACCTCTGGGGGAAGTGGCCGACGCTTAGTGGTGGATATTGGTGGCGCGAGCACCGAGCTGATCATCGGTGAAGGTTTTGATGCCAAAGCATTAACCAGCTTAAAAATGGGCTGTGTTACTTGGTTAGAGAACTTCTTTAAAGATCGTCAATTAAGCGCGCGAAATTTTGAAGCGGCAATTGAAGGGGCTAAACAAACTCTCTTACCTATTCTCGAGCAATATAAAACACTAGGTTGGGATGTTTGTGTCGGCGCTTCCGGCACGGTTCAAGCTTTGCAGGAGATTATGTTGGCTCAGGGTATGGACGAAGTCATCACTCACTCCAAACTCAAACGCTTGCAAAAACAGGCCATGCTTGCCGATCATCTTGAAGAGTTAGAAATCGAAGGCTTAACCCTCGAAAGAGCACTGGTCTTCCCTAGTGGCTTATCGATTTTGATTGCTATTTTCGAGCTGCTCGACATTGAAGCCATGACGCTCGCAGGCGGGGCTCTGCGTGAAGGTTTGGCTTACGAAATGATGAGTGAGCTTCGCCAAGATGACATTCGTTCTCGTACCATTTGCAGTGTGCAGCATCGCTATCAGTTAGATGCACAATATGGACAGCAAGTTGCAGACCTTGCTTGCAAATTACTTCAACAAGTGGGTAACGAAGAATGGATTGTCGAACCTCAAGGTGCAATGTTGCTCGATAGCATTGCTAAACTGCACGAAATTGGATTGACCATCGACTACAAAAAAGGTGGTGAGCACAGCGCATATCTGATCCATCACATGGATTTACCAGGGTTCACGCGCGCACAGAAATTTTTGATGGCGGAACTCGCTCGCCGCTATCGGGAAAGTCTAACGTCTTTGCCCGAGCAACACGCACTGTCTGGCAATAGTGGCAAACGCCTACTTCGCCTATTGAGGTTGGCTGTGCTGCTGACACATCGTCGTAATGCCGCCCTAGAGCCCAAAGTTCAACTTGTTGCCGAGGGTGACAAGCTCACACTCTCACTAGACGCGACATGGTTACAGAACAACCCCCTAACCTCTGCAGAACTGGAACTTGAAGCAAATCGTCAAACCGATATTGGTTGGCCTCTAGTGATTGAAAGTCGCGAGTAGCGCATCTTGCTCAATAAAAAAAGCCCGAGTGAATCAACACTCGGGCTTTTTTCTCATCATCTAACGTTTAACGTGGTGCTTGTGCCATAGCAAACTGAGGGTTCACCGCAGTAAGCTTCTTGATTAAGTAGTTCAGTAAAACACCGTACATCGGCACAAACAGACCCAAACTGATCACCAGTTTAAAGCCATAATCCACCAGCGCAATTTCCGTCCAGTGCTCCGCCATAAATGCGTCTGGGCTTTGATAAAACGCGATGGCAAAAAACGCCAGCGTATCCAACGCATTACCAAATAGCGTTGAGCACGTCGGCGCTACCCACCACTGTTTCATCTGGCGTAGACGGTTGAAGACGTGCACATCGAGGATTTGCCCTAACAAATACGCCATAAAGCTGGCGATCGCGATGCGTGCAACAAACAAGTTGAACTCACCCAGATGAGCAAAACCTTGGAACTGCCCTTCAAAGAACAATACCGATAACGCGTAAGAGACAACCAACGCCGGCATCATCACTAAAAAGATGATTTTACGTGCCAACTTGGCACCAAAAATGCGGACGGTGAGATCGGTCGCGAGAAAGATAAATGGAAACGTGAAAGCGCCCCAAGTGGTATGAAAACCAAAAATGGTAAACGGGAGCTGAACAAGGTAATTGCTCGAAGCGATGATGACCAGATGGAATAAGGCCAAATAGATAAGGGCGTTGCGCTGCTGCGCAGGGGTAAAGTTACTCATGCGATACCTTTTTAGTTTGGTTTGGGGGCGAGGGAACCCAAATCGAGTCTTCTCCAATAGGAAAAATACTCTTACCAACAATGTAAAATGAAAATGTTTCCGTTCATCGTTTTGCCGATGAAGCGGCGGGCGATTATACATTAATCAATATCGAGTACAAGCAGTGAGCGGCACGCAAACGATTGAGCAGAATTGCTCCGCTAAAAGAGCAAAAGCGCCTTGATAAAAAAGGGATGTTTCATGTGAAACATCCCTTTTAAAATGAAAGACTTCGTGCCTAAAAACCTTTGGCAAAAAGTTGGGCTAAGTAGTCCATTACCTCTCGGCTGTCATCAACGGTTAACGACTCAAACCACACCGCCTCACTGTAATGTTCCGCTTTCAGAAACAGATGTGTCTCTTCAAAATCGACCAACCAGCTGTGCACGTCGCCATCCCACTGTTTTTCGACCACTTGAGCAGACAACAACTTGAGAAGCCGCTCAGCCAACGCGGGAAAGGTATCAAGATTAAAGCGTGGCGTGCGAATCAACAGTCGACCTTCTTGCGCCATGTATTCCGTTAAACCAAATTCCTTTTGTTTCTCATCCATAGTGAGTAATGTGCTCCTGAATCAAATCTAAAAACGGATCGGCGTATTTTTCTAGTTTGCGCTGCCCCACACCACTCACCGCGAGCATTTCACCATATGAGGTCGGCAATATTTCGGCCATATCAATCAGCGTCGCATCACTGAACACCACATACGGTGGGATCTCTTCCTCATCGGCAATCGATTTGCGCAGCTTACGTAATTTGGCGAACAACTTTTTGTCGTAATGCTTGTTGGAAAGTTTGTCGGCTTTGGCACTGCGCGCGGCAGTATCTAAACGCGGCACCGCCAGCTCCAACGTCATATCACCACGCAACAATGGCCTTGCTTCTTCGGTTAACTGCAAGGTCGAGTTACGGGTGATGTTTTGAAACAGCAGCCCTTTGTGGATCAGTTGGCGGAAAATACTCACCCAATAGTCATGGCTGTGATCGCGCCCTAAACCGTAAGTGGAAATCTTATCGTGGCCGTGTTCACGGATACGGATGTTTTGCATCCCGCGCAGCACTTCCACCACGTAGCCCATACCAAAGCTTTGATTCACGCGATAAACGCACGACAACGCTTTGCGCGCTTCTTCCGTCGCATCAAAATGCTTTGGCGGATCTAAGCAAATATCGCAATTGCCGCAAGGCTTCTCGCGGTATTCACCGAAATAATTTAGCAACACTTGGCGGCGACAAGTTTGCGCTTCGGCAAACGCACTCATGGCATTGAGCTTATGGCTTTCCACTTGCTTTTGCGGGCCGTCATCTTTCTCATCCAACATGCGGCGCAACCAAGTGATGTCTGCAGGGTCGTAGAGCATCATCGCTTCGGCGGGCAGGCCATCACGCCCTGCTCTGCCTGTTTCTTGGTAGTACGATTCGATATTGCGTGGAATATCGAAATGCACCACAAAGCGCACATTGGGTTTGTTGATCCCCATACCAAAGGCCACTGTCGCCACGACGATTTGGATGTCATCTCGTTGAAACGCTTCCTGTACATACGCGCGCTCATCCGCGTCCATACCGGCGTGATAACCCGCCGCTCGAATATGGTTGTTGCACAGCTTCTCGGTCAGCATTTCAACTTTTTTACGACTGCCACAGTAAATAATGCCGCAATTGCCTTTTTGGCTTTCCAAATAGCGAATCACTTGAGAGACCGGCTTGTGCTTCTCCACTAGGTCATAGCGAATGTTGGGGCGATCAAAACTGCCGAGATACACGTGAGGTTCATTAAGATGCAAGCGACTTAAAATGTCTTTGCGCGTCGCATCGTCTGCGGTGGCCGTCAGCGCCATAAACGGCACGTGAGGGAAATAATGCTTCAATTGCCCTAACGCGGCGTATTCGGGGCGGAAATCGTGTCCCCATTGCGAAATACAGTGCGCTTCGTCGACAGCAATCATCGCCAAGGGCAGATTTTCCAGCCGTTCAATAAAATCGCGCATCAACACCCGCTCAGGCGAAACGTACACCAATTTGAGCTGTCCCGCGTGCATGCGATTGTAGACACTGAGCAGAGCGTCACGTGATAAGGTCGAGTTGACACATTCTGCCGCGACACCATTGGCTTTAAGTTGGTCAACCTGATCTTTCATTAGTGAAATCAAAGGGGAGATCACTAAGGTAATACCCGAACGCACGAGAGCAGGAATTTGATAGCACAGCGATTTACCGCCACCGGTGGGCATGATCACTAAACTATCTTGCCCCTCAACAGCCGCCTCGATCGCCGACTGTTGCCCCTCACGGAAAGTCTGATAGCCGAACACCTGTGATAAAACGCTTTGGGGCGTCATCGAGGCATCGGAAGAGTCGGCAAGCAGAGTGGAAGTCATGAACAGTCTCAGTATTGGTCTTGATGGTGATCTCGAAAGCACTCAATATTGCGAAATGCCCAAGATAATGAGGGCACATTGTAATGGCGTTTGATGGTGAATTAAACCGCAAAATACTAGGTGATTCCGGACCTCACTCTTATACTGGCCCATCCATGTTTACTAAGTTGGCTATCGTTCAATGACCGCAGAAGAACAACAAAAAGCACGCCAAGGGGTGTTACTCGCCTTAGGTGCTTACACTATGTGGGGCATCGCACCCATCTATTTTAAGTCACTCGCGGCGGTCTCTCCGCTCGAGATACTCAGCCATCGCGTGGTGTGGTCTTTTTTCCTACTCGCCGCCCTGCTCCATTTTGGCCGTCATTGGCGCACCGTGCGCGACGTTTTAACCAGCAAAAGCAAAATGCTTTATCTGGTCACAACCGCTATTTTAGTCGGAGCCAACTGGCTGATTTTTATTTGGGCGGTCAATGCTAACCATATGCTCGATGCCAGTCTTGGCTATTACATCAATCCACTGATCAATGTGTTACTCGGCATGCTGTTTCTTGGTGAGCGATTACGTAAGTTGCAGTGGTTTGCGGTCACCTTAGCGACTTGTGGCGTGCTGGTGCAGCTTGTCGTCTTTGGTTCGGTGCCGATCGTCGCAATTGCCCTCGCCTTTAGCTTTGGCTTCTACGGCTTGCTGCGCAAAAAAGTCAGCGTCGATGCTCAAACCGGGTTGTTCATTGAAACCTTAGTGATGCTGCCAGCCGCGGCCATCTACCTTCTTTTTATTGCCTCGACCCCGACATCTAACATGCTGGCCAACCCTGCCCATTTGAATGCCTTGTTGGTCGCAGCTGGCGTGGTCACCACCTTACCACTGTTGTGTTTTACTGGTGCCGCCACGCGCCTCAAGCTGTCCACGCTGGGTTTCTTCCAATACATAGGCCCAAGTTTGATGTTTTTGCTCGCAGTGTTGATCTACGGAGAAGCCTTTACCAGTGACAAAGCCATCACCTTTGCTTTTATTTGGGGTGCACTTGTCCTGTTCAGTTTTGATGGTTTGCGATACAGCCGTAAGAATCGCCGAACACGACAAACGAACTGATCGTTTTTTACAAGACAAACCGAGTTGAGCTCGCTAAGCTTGGTCACAAACTAACCAAGCTTTTTTTGTACTCTATGGAGCAGATCCACTACATCCCAACACAAGATGACAAACTCAGCCTGATTGATGCGAAGTATCAGAAGTTTGCCTTTTCACGGCACTATCATCTGGATTTCCACATCGGGCTGATTACTCATGGCGAGCAGCAGTTCCATTCGCAGGGTTGTCATCATCACGTCGGTCATGGGCAGATTGTCATCATGCCCCCTGACGAACTGCACGATGGCCACTCCAAACAACAAGAAGGCTATCAAGTGAATGTGTTTGCGATCGAACCTCATCTGTTAAGCGATCTCGCCGATCTTAAACGAAGCGGTCAAATTATCAGCTTTAATCAGTTGATCATCTCCGATCCTGTGGTTTTTTCACAACTTCGTAACCTGCACGCTTGGTTACGCAGCAAAAACATCAGCCAACTCACCCAAGATTGTTTGCCATTTGAAGGCTTTAGCACCCTTTTTGATCGCTATGGATCCACTTGCCGCCAAAAAGCCGTACCACTGGGCCAGCAATCGTTGGCAACACTCAAAGAGTTTCTACTGGCAAATCTCGATCAACCTGTGCGTTTGGAAACATTGGCACAGCTCTGCCAACTTTCCCCCACTCAATTTCAGCGCCAGTTCAAAGCGAGGATGGGGATGACACCCTATGCGTGGCTGAGTCGCTTGCGCCTAGAGCAAGCGATGAAACTGCTGCAGGCAGGACAAACGGGGACAGAGGTAGCCCACCAAATTGGTTACTATGACCAAGCGCATTTCAGCAAAGCTTTCAAACAGACCTACGGTATTACGCCATCGCAAATCTCACGTTAGCGCTCCTCGTGTCAGTTTTTTACAAGCGCAACGTCACGTAACCCGAGACAATCAACACTCGATTTTGATGATGCACGAGAAACACTCATGAACGAACTGACGATTTTACTGACGCTGGCAAGTGTCCACTTTATTGCTTTGATGAGTCCTGGCCCCGATGTGGCACTGGTCGTGCAAAACGCGAGCCGCTATGGCCGCCAAACGGGCCTTTTTATTGCCCTCGGTTTGTCTGTCGGCATTTTGCTGCATTCTCTATTAAGCCTGACGGGCGTGAGTTACTTGGTCCACCAGCAACCTATGCTGTATGCCTTGTTGCAACTGCTGGGGGGCAGCTATTTGCTCTATTTAGGCATTGGTGCATTGCATTCCGTGTTACGTCATTGTCATCAACCATCGGCGAATCCCCCTACCAGCCAACGGCAGTGGACGCTGAACAATAAACGCCAAGCGTTTCTCAAAGGCTTTGCCACCAATATTCTGAATCCCAAGGCGTTAGTATTTTTTGTTAGCCTGTTATCGAGCTTAATTCCGACAAGCATGTCGCTCTCAGGAAAGGCCATAGCCGTGATGATTTTATTTATGCTGTCATTTCTTTGGTTTGCCAGCTTAGCGTGGGCGCTCTCAGGTAGCCGAATGCAACAGTATCTACACAAAGCGAGCATCTATATTGATGGAATTTGCGGCGTTTTATTCTGCTTAATCGGCGCAGGCATCCTCTACAACACGGTGATTCATCAAGTCATCAGCCAAGTTGCATAGTCTTTTGCTCGTCACCGTGTAAGAGATCTCTCACAAACAAGTAAGCCAATGTCGTTTCTTACGTAAGAAACTGGAGAGAAAACAGTTATAACTATATGATTTAATTGAGATAGATTGCTTTTTATCCAGGTTACGCATGCAGAAATGTGCGCTGGATCCGTTGTTGGTGCTGGGGAAAAAGTTACTATGAACACGTCGGAAGGATGCTGACACGGAACAGGAAATGACTACGGATTAGGTCATCTTCAGGAAGAAGATACGGTTATTCAGGATGAATAGTCGGCATGGAAAGCAAATTGGACATTGAACGGACGCAATAGTAACTAGGATGGTTGCTACTAAGGAAGGCAATGGACACCTCTGGATGAGGCAAGGACTGAACATCAGGAAGATGTAAGGGACACCGCTCAGGGAACAAGTGATGTGAGCCAACGAGGACTGTTGGTAGACTAGGAAAGTCAAGGACACCGCTAGGAAGGCGATGCAAGGATTAAGCTGACGGATTCAGCATACTATCAAGGATTTGATGCAGGGAGCACTTTAGTAGCTGGATTGCTGCAAGTAAGACCATAACCCCGATGGGCGAAAGCCCTCGGGGTTTTTCTTTTTTTGCTATTTGTCTTCACCCTCACCAACATAAAAAACGGCGCCTTCAGCGCCGTCTGCAGATAGAGGATCTATCGATAAGCCATCACAGCTTTTCCAACCTCGCGTAAGCGGTCACTAGCCACTTGATTCCTTCCCCATTGAAGGCAACTTGAACTCGGCTCTGTGGGCCACTGCCTTCGAAGTTGATGATTGTCCCTTCACCAAATTTAGGATGGCGAACACGTGAACCCAATGAAAAGCCAGTTTCGTTGAAACTTTCCTTCACGACCGTTTGGCTAAAGCGGCCACTGCTGGCTGGGCGACTCACTTGCGCTTTCATGCGCACTTCATCCAAACACTTTTCTGGTAGCTCACGAATAAAACGCGATGGTTTATGGTATTTGTCTTGCCCGTACAAACGACGCATTTCGGCATACGTGATGTAAAGCTTTTGCATCGCTCGTGTCATGCCTACGTAGCACAAACGGCGCTCCTCTTCTAAACGCCCCGCTTCTTCGGCAGACATCTGGCTCGGGAACATGCCTTCTTCAACCCCAACCATAAAGACCAATGGGAACTCCAATCCTTTGGCGCTGTGTAACGTCATCAGCTGTACTGCATCTTCGAAGTCATCCGCTTGACCCTCACCCGCTTCTAGAGCGGCATGGGTTAAGAAGGCGGTGAGCAACGTCATCTCTTCCGCTTCTTCCGGTTTTTCAAACTGGCGCGTAGCGGTCACCAATTCTTCCAAGTTCTCGATACGTGCTTTTGATTTTTCGCCTTTCTCTTGCTCGTACATGGCATACAAGCCGGAAGATTTGATCACATGATCTGTCTGTACATGGAGTGGCATTTCAAAGCTGTCATCTTCCAGCGCATTGATCAGTTCGATGAAACGGCTTAGCGCACCAGCCGCGCGCCCCGTTAACACTTTTTCCTCGATGAGTGCAATACTCGCTTCCCACAGTGTGCAGCCACGATCGCGCGCCGCAAAACGCACCGTTTCCAGCGTTTTGTCACCTAGGCCACGTGTTGGTGTGTTCACCACACGCTCAAAAGCAGCATCATCATTGCGATTGGCCATCAAACGTAGGTAGCTGAGCGCATCTTTGATCTCTTGGCGCTCGAAGAATCGCATCCCACCGTAAATGCGATAAGGCAAACCCGCTTGAATTAACGCTTCTTCCAGCACACGCGACTGGGCGTTATTGCGATAAAGCATCGCCGCATCGTTTAACACGCCGCCTTTGTCTTGCCATTCTTTGATTTTGTTCACCGCAAAACGCGCTTCATCTAATTCGTTGTAAGCGGAGTAAATCGAGATCGGTTCACCTTCGATGCCATCCGTCCACAGCTCTTTGCCCATACGCTCGGTATTGTTGGCAATCAACGCGTTTGAAGCTTCAAGGATGGTTTTGGTCGAACGGTAGTTTTGCTCAAGGCGAATGGTGTTAACGCTCGGAAACTCAAGGGTGAACTTTTCGATGTTTTCCACTTTCGCGCCACGCCAACCGTAAATTGACTGGTCATCATCACCGACGATCATCACATGGCACTCAGGCCCCGCCATCATACGCAGCCAAGCGTATTGAATGTTGTTGGTGTCTTGGAACTCGTCGACCAAGATGTGTTTAAAACGTGCTTGATAGTGTTCGCGGATGAATTTGTTTTCACGCAGTAGCTCATGCGCACGCAACAAGATTTCCGCAAAGTCGACCAAACCTGCACGATCACACGCTTCTTGATAGGCGGTGTACAACTGTAGGTAGGTTTTGGTCACGGGATCGTGGTAAGCATCGATGTGCGCAGGGCGCAATCCTTCGTCTTTTTTGCCATTGATCCACCAAGCGACTTGGCGCGCTGGCCACTGTTTGTCATCCAGGTTTTGCGCTTTGATCAGTCGCTTAAGCAAACGCTGTTGATCATCACTATCAATAATTTGGAAATCTTCCGGCAGCTTGGCATCAAGATAGTGCGCTCTGAGAATGCGGTGGCAAATACCGTGAAAGGTGCCATTCCACATGCCCGACGCGCTGCCCATCATCAACTCTTCGATTCGACCGCGCATCTCCGCCGCCGCCTTATTGGTAAAGGTCACGGACATAATAGAAAACGGTGAAGCCTGCTCGACTGACATTAGCCAAGCAATGCGATGCACAAGAACGCGCGTTTTACCACTGCCTGCGCCTGCCAACACCAGCAAGTTTTCCAAAGGAGCGGCCACAGCCTCACGCTGTTTGTCGTTCAAGCCATCGAGAAGAAGTGAAGGATCGATCATGATAAGAAGCTACTGGTTATTTATACAGAGACAAAGATTATAACCTAAACCGTGCTCGCTTTTCAGACTAAATTGCAATTTAAGAAAAAGGCATCAACCCATTTCAAATCATAGAGATAGTTGCAGATGCGATGAGTTTATAAAAATAATCGCCATTTTTGAAAGTTTTYCCGCAACTTGCTGTCCTT
>NZ_NPKW01000749.1:0-564 GCF_002265885.1 Vibrio sp. 03_296 | reverse complement strand
ATGACATGTACAAAGAGCTGAACGTGAAACAGCTACAAAAAGCGATGTTCCGCAGCGAATACTTCCCAACCATGGTGCACAAACGGATGTGGCAACACGCAAATACTTCCGCGGCGAGTGTGATTACTTGCCGCTGAAAGAAGCGGTCGGTCGTGTCGCTGCAGAAGGTGCGCTTCCTTACCCTCCAGGCATTATCTGTGTGATCACGGGCGAAATCTGGTACGCAACAAGTGGTCGATTACTTCTTATCTCTAGAAGAAGGCATCAACCGATTCCCAGGCTTCGCACCAGAGATTCAAGGTGTCTACCTAGAAGACGTCAATGGCCGCACCACCGCCCATTGCTACGCCCTTAAAGATTAATCTACCCCGTTCGCATCGTGACTTGGTTGTCGCGGTGCGAACCGTTTATTCGTGGAGAATAATTTATGAGTACTGAAACCAAAAAAATGTCGGTGGTGCAGCTAACCATTCTGACATTCATTAACATGGCTGGCTCGGGCATCATCATGTTGCCAAGTAAGTTAGCGCAAGTAGGCACGATTTCGATTCTATCTTGGCTGAT
>NZ_NPKW01000748.1:0-1677 GCF_002265885.1 Vibrio sp. 03_296 | reverse complement strand
ATCGTCACCAGATTAACAACAAATACCTATTATATCGATATGAAATTTTGTTTTCTTTTGCTGACTTTACGCCTAACTTTCGCCGTAAATCATCATTATTCATCTATCACGGTTACAGAGGCTGTTTGATATGTCTGACACGACTATTCGTCATGGCAAAAAACGATTTTTCGATAATGCAAAATTTCCTCGCGGATTTGCAAAGTCAGGTGATTTTACTCTTGCAGAAGAGGAAATCCTAATGATTTATGGAGACACCTTGGTTGGTCTAGAGACTGGTCAATTGACTCCAGAAAATGACGATGAAAAGCACTTTTTGCTAACGCTAGAAACACCAGAAGCGGCACAAAACAAAGTGGAACGTACTTGGTTGAAATACATGCGCCTTGCACGTGGTCGTAAGCGCTTCCATACTCTTAATGGACGTCAATAAACCAGACGCGAGCGATGACTACGTTGAGGAAGACGCAAGCCTAACTGAGGACGATTAATGCATATCTGCTTTTTGATGTATCCATAGGATCGTGTTTGTGCTGAGTACGCCTCATTCATGAGTGCGCATTAAGAGGTCACACGGTTGCCATTACAACAATGAGCGGATTGACCATTAGAGACAAAAACGTATTTGGTTTTTGTCAGGTCCTAAAAAAAGGACAGCGAATTTCAAAAAGCCCGCCTCCCTATGGCGGGTTTTGACGTTATTTTCATACGGGCGAACCCTCCTTTAGACAATCTTGCCCTGACTTTCCTCGACGCCATCAAAGACGCACACTGATCATCGATGACCTTGAATTGAAGGCCTACGTATCACCAATAACAAGCTCTACAGCACAGCGATACGGTAAATAATTTGAGTGAGAAATTGACCGACTAAACAGCGTGGGGCAACARGCATTCCTCTATAACTCGTTACGCCATAATGGTCGTCCCGATAGGATTGATATCAGCAACCCTTAACATCTAGGTGACATTGAGCCGACACTCGCTTATTTGATTCGTTATCTAAAGCACTGACGCACTTGCCGAAACAAGTGCATCAACATAGAGTCATTAACCTTAACTGAGTGGGGCAATGCTTTTATTTGGCGAGCATTGCCACTTTTTTCAAGAAGCTATCGCGCAAGTGCTCTTGCTCATAATACTAAGTGGTTAGGTCGTTGTGAAAACCGACTTTTAACTCAACCCCATTGCCTCGCATGTACACGCTGTAGCCATCGTACTCTGAAAACTGCTTCGAGCCCCTTCATAAATTTTGCCAAATTCGGTTGGGGTGCCTCGTTCCATAATGGTTTCATACGCGTGTCAGAATTTTGGTGGAATCTAACTCGTTTTTCATGATCTGGCTCCTGCAGAAGAACACACTATGAGTATGGGCAAGTGATGATTATTTCGCCAATGCGCAAAGTTGAGCCCCTTCAAATTACCTACATTAATTTAGTAAGATAAATTTATCAACTGATTAGAACAGATTTAACTCATTCAGACGACCGCTCAATGAAGAAAACCCCAACGAAAACGTGTGTCATCAGCCACAATGGTGACAGTTGGGTGAAATATGTGAAATTTTGACCTAAAACAATGGCAGCCAACAGAAAACTTTATTTTATAATGCAAAATAATGTTTCGGTACATCCAAAATTTCTAATATCTAGGGGCGAAAATGAGACTTATCCCGTT
>NZ_NPKW01000747.1:0-449 GCF_002265885.1 Vibrio sp. 03_296 | reverse complement strand
GGTGTTGTCATTGTCTCGTTCATTTCCGGGTTGGTGGATTTATGATTTGTTTGTTGGAAAACGGTCCTGTGGTCCTGTGGTCCTGTGGTCCTGTGGTCCTGTGGTCCTGTGGTCCTGTGGTCCTGTGGTCTAGGCTAAAACATTGCAAAGGAATACAAGCGCCTAGGTCAGTTTTTCTCTTTTACTACAATTTTTTTGCCCAGGCTTGTGCGGCTTCATCAATTAACTGATAAGCATGCACAAAGGCTTCTTTGCTTTGGCGATACGGATCGGGGATGTCTTTTTGCCCTATCCATTGGCCGAAGAGCATGGTTTTTCCACGCGCTTCAGGGGCAATTTGTGTTAGTCGCTTCCATATGGCCTTTTTCCATCACTAGGATCAGATCATATTGGCTACACAGTGCAGAGGTAAGTTGCTGTGATTGATGGTTTTCTACATCAACATCATT
>NZ_NPKW01000746.1:0-768 GCF_002265885.1 Vibrio sp. 03_296 | reverse complement strand
AACGATTATATTGAGTTGGCAATAGCACTATTGTTGATTCGAGTACCAGATAAGAACCAAATCTAATTTCTGAGACAACTGCACCACTTCACCGATCATCAATCAGTGCTGGGGCCTCTGCTTTCTTAGCTAAATCAGCCAGTTCCGATAATTGACCTTTAAAAACTTTCTGTGACAACTGAGTTCCGCGTTCGATAATCGCCAATCGGTGTTTTGTGCCTCTCGCGACCGTGTTTAATCAATTGCTCTTGAATGTAATTCGACTTCATCAACCCCATATAAATCACCAGTGTTGCCTGCCCCTTGCCAGAGTCGACCAATCCAATTGGTCACTTTCTGCTTTGAGATGCCCTGTAATAAACATTGCGGATTGTGCGTAATCACGATGGGTAAGCGGTATGCCCGCATACGCAGTGGCGCCCGCTGCGGCTGTAATACCTGGGACCACTTGAAAGGTAATGCCAGCATCGACTAACACTTCTAGTTCTTCGCCGCCACGGCCAAAAACAACGGATCGACCACCTTTGATGCGCACGACTTTGTAACCTTGCTTAGCTAAAGTCCACGAGGAGTTGGTTGGTTTTCTCTTGAGGTACGCTGGTGGTGACCCGCTCGCTTACCCACACACACTAAAATGGCAGTCATTTGCTACCAGAGCCATGATCTCATCAGAGACGAGGTAGTCGTACAGCACGACTTCGGCTTGCTGTAGGTAGTTGAGCGCTTTGAGCGTCAGTAGCTCCGGATCACCCGGGCCCGCACCGACTA
>NZ_NPKW01000745.1:0-517 GCF_002265885.1 Vibrio sp. 03_296 | reverse complement strand
CTTTGATCAACAGACAATTAGACTTAAAATTACCCACATTGATATAGATAGTATCAGTCATTTAAAACGCTTGGTTGAACTTAATGTGGGTGATGACACGCTGCTTCATCGAGAAATAGAACATTTGTCTGATCTCGGTGACGAAGCAAGTTAGATTGCCTGACGAATATAATCATATAGCTATGTCGAAAAAAATTACTATGCAGATCCCACTAAAATGGGATCAGCTTTTTTATTTGGGTAAAGGTACCGTTGCTACCCTACTGCTCTCTATCACCGCTTTTCCATTGGTACTCGGTGGCGGCTGGTATTGGTATCAACAACAAAGCGAACAATCCCAACAATTGCGTGCTCAACTTGATGTATTGACATCAGAAAAGCAGCAATTGATGGCCGACTACCAAGAGCAGCTTGATACCAATCACTCTCTGTCGCAGACGTAACCGAAAAAGCAACCAAATCAGTTGCTAGGCAAACGGGTATTTGATGTGGAATCCGTACTCGGTATTGCCGATGA
>NZ_NPKW01000744.1:0-1406 GCF_002265885.1 Vibrio sp. 03_296 | reverse complement strand
CAGTGATAACCGTTGCTAGAACCGTGTCAACAAGATGACCCTTTCTCAAGAGCGTGCAACGTAAGCGCATGAATGAGTGCGGTAAAAAATCGCAAGAAATAATCTGAACTGTGTTTGATGCCCAAGTTTTACTTGGGCATTTTTTTATTTTCCGTTTCCCAATATGGATAACATGTCCACATCATTCATTGAGCGGATGATGCCTCATCGTTGAGATAAGAAATATGCAGATAACACCCACTAAGGTTCGCTTTTGTCATCAGATCTGGCAGTTGGAGAGCGACATTGTACTCACTTCAGTCAATGAACATTCTCTTTATGTCGTCGACTCAGCAAACGCCATTTCATCCGGTCAGTCATTATTTGGCCAGATCATCCTGCAGATCGGGGGAGCCTTGATCGGCGGAATGGACGAAAGAATGGCCAAGTCATCGGTTGTTGGGTTGGCGCTGTAGAGTGTTCAACGGGGCAACTGTTTGTTGATCAAGCGATACCTGTAAAGCGAGATACAGAGGGATGGAGCTTCGTAGTGGTTCATGAAATTGAAGCCCAGCTTGGGCAACTTGCAGTTGGAAGCAAAGTACGATTGAGTGTCGACAAAGAATATCASAAKATGAGTCGAGGTCACAGTGCAGGGCATTTAGCCTACCTGGCATTGAATAAAGTCTTGGCACAAGGTTACTGGCGCAAAGATGCCGATCGCAAAGACCCTCATGGCTACTATGATTTTAACAGTTATGCTCAAGAGAGTAGCTTTGTGACGCCAGAGTGTTGTTTAGATACCTATCGACTGGGAAAACGCTACGCAAAGAGGCTGAACAGTGCTGATGTTGTGGAAAATATTCACGAGATTGAATCCGAGGTCAATGTACAGCTTGAGCGCTGGCTTGCTCGCGGAGCCCGAAATATTCATGAACTGTCATGGCGAATATTTAACCGACTCTCGATTACTGGCAATGTGATTTGGGAGAAGCATCAACGGCGATTATCCCTTGTGGGGGAACGCATGCTGCTGGGTTGAGCGAAATGAAAGAGATTGCCGTTACATTGGTGCTGTTGGATGAGCAGACCATTGAAATGCACACGCAAGTCACGCCCAACTGAGGAAATGATCTTTATAATAAAAACCAAAATACAGATTTAAATATCAATATGTAGAGTTTTGTGTTGTTTGAAATTGAAATGCAGCATATGTAACTTATGCTTTCGGGGTGTGGTTATATAAATGTTCTTTTTAGGCAGATCGCTGATCAAAATAAATAAACCAGACGATCAAGATAAGATCCGATAAGCGTGWTTAAGGTCTGATTATTAATGTTATCGTTCTGTTAAATTCGTGCTAACCATACCTAGAGTTGCTGAGTGAATCAACAACACTAGGGTTAAATCATAATAATATTGAGTAA
>NZ_NPKW01000743.1:0-366 GCF_002265885.1 Vibrio sp. 03_296 | reverse complement strand
GATAAGCAGCGCAATACCTGCCATCATCGCCCAACCAGCGTAACGGAACGCTTTCGATTCTAACTCGGTGAATGAACCAAGATCTGGTGCTTTTTCCGCATCGTCATCAATCGGCGTGCTCGCAAGACGAGGCTCGATGATTTTCTCTGTTACGTACCAGCCAATAGCAACAATGATGACTGAAGAAAGGCCAGTAAAGAAGATGTTTGCTAGTGGGTTAACCACGTACGCAGGATCGAGAACCTGAGCTGCCGTTTGTGTAAAGCCAGCCAATAGAGGGTCGATACCTGAAGGGATAAAGTTGGCAGAGAAGCCACCTGATACACCCGCAAACGCAGCCGCGATACCTGCAAGAGGGTGACGACC
>NZ_NPKW01000742.1:0-886 GCF_002265885.1 Vibrio sp. 03_296 | reverse complement strand
CGTTAGTCTCTAGCCTAACGGGTAACCCTGTTAAAGCAGAAGTCGCCATGACAGGGGAAATTACTCTGCGTGGTGAAGTGTTACCAATCGGTGGTCTAAAAGAGAAGTTGTTGGCTGCACATCGTGGTGGCATCACAACGGTACTTATTCCGAAGGACAATGAGCGTGATTTGGAAGAAATTCCAGACAACGTTATCGCTGATTTGAAAGTCATTCCAGTTCAATGGATTGATGAAGTTCTTAAAGTTGCACTTGAGCGAGACCCAACTGGGGTGGAGTTCGACGCTAAAAATAGTGATGTGCAGCAAAAATAAGTAAAAGTTTACGCTGATGAGGCTACGAAAGCTGTCAGCGTTTTTTTTGGGAGCTAAGTTAGAGCTCGATGGCTGCCAGCCCTTTTAAGATAAGGCTTGGCGCTAATTTTTAGTATTAATGGAACGAAAGTCATCTAAAAAAATAATCACAGATGGCACAAAGGGGAATCACAGTGAACAAAACTCAACTAGTAGAATCAATCGCTGCAAACGCAGATATCTCTAAAGCGTCAGCAGGTCGTGCTCTAGATGCATTCATTGAAGCAGTAAGCGGTACTCTTCAGTCTGGTGATCAAGTAGCTCTAGTTGGTTTCGGTACTTTCAGCGTGCGTACTCGCGCAGCTCGTACAGGCCGTAACCCTAAGACTGGTGAAGAGATCCAAATCGCCAGAAGCGAAAGTACCATATTCAAAGCAGGTAAAGCTCTTAAAGACGCTTGTAACTAATCGGCGTTAGTGTGAATTTTGTTCAATCAAACCCGTTTGAATCATGATTTTGCGATTGTTAAAGCCGAACTTTTTTAAATTATGCGCATCCTACTGATGCGCATTTCTTTTTCTGGTATTATCGCG
>NZ_NPKW01000741.1:0-575 GCF_002265885.1 Vibrio sp. 03_296 | reverse complement strand
TGATCGCAAAGCACAAATTTATTACCAATGGTAAGCAAGTTCCACTGTCGTTCGATCTTGCTTATGACAGCAAAAAGATCATTGCCAATCACCGTTACAACGTACGTGCACGTATCGAAGTGAATGGCCGCTTACGTTTTATCAGTGACACCATTGTTCCTGTCATCACTGACGAGGCGAACACGCGTAATGTTGAGATCATGGTTGTGGGCGTTCGTTAATCACGACAAGGTGCTCAACGCCACAACAATTGATTGTTGATACCCCCCTAATGTTGATACCGATGGTGACTAAGGTTGTCCATCGGTATTTTTTAAACTTATTTTCCTATCTCACTCACTTCAATCTGTTCAGCCTGCAACAATTGGCGTTGACGATTGAGGTCTGAACCTTGCAACGAAATTCTGCCTTGGCTGTTGATCACTCGATGCCAAGGTAGTTTTGTGCCTTCTGGCAAGTTCCCTAATGCTTTACCGACATGCCTTGCATAACCAGGAAATCCAGCCATACGTGCGATTTCTCCGTACGTGGTCACTTTACCAAAGGGAATTTGTTGAATTACAGCAAAGATTTGG
>NZ_NPKW01000740.1:0-748 GCF_002265885.1 Vibrio sp. 03_296 | reverse complement strand
TGGCAGACGAAATCAATGAGCGCTTAGGGCGCCCACTTCAATATCAAAATCGAGCACGTATTGAGTATCTCATTACGCTCAATGGGCCAGAACCCAAGGAATACCAATCGAGCGCGATCGACTACCAACATTATGTCGATAAACAGCTCAAACCGGTTGCCGATGCCATCTTCTACTTTATTGGTAAAGACTTCTCTCAACTGTCGGATTCACAATTGGGCCTCTTTTGATCTGTTTTCCAGCACAAAGAAAAGCTAGATTTTCTCTATCTCCACTATCGGCTTGATATGATTGGCGTTGATGCAGTATTGGATAAATGAGTTGTGTTGCAGTGAACGGCTGTAATACCAGCCCTGTATCGAGATGTGCTCTTTGGCAGGAATATGGTTCAATTGCTGTTGCGACTCAACGCCTTCAATAACCACTTCTAACCCCAGTTGCTCGGCCACAGAAAGAAGGCTCATGAACACTTTTTTTTCCTTTTTCGTTATCAAGTGCCAAAATCAAATTGGAGCGGATCGACTTTAATCGCGTCGACTTCAAATCGATTGAGGTAAGACAACGAGGAGAAACCCGTACCAAAGTCATCAATATACACCGCCACACCTAATTGATGCAGCAGATTAAAAGAACGCGCCAGTACCTGCTCATCCACCAGCAACGTCTCTTCGGTGATTTCAATGTGTACTTGCGACGCGACAGGAGCCAAAATGTATTCCAGCTTATCCATATACTCTTTGTCAGCAAG
>NZ_NPKW01000074.1:0-31975 GCF_002265885.1 Vibrio sp. 03_296 | reverse complement strand
GGTAAGACGAGAAGCCAGTCAAGCGGCCGTAGCACATGGTCGAATGGCCAATGAAATCAGTTTTAAATACGCTTGTCAGTTCATCGCTAGTCAACTGAAAGTAATGAGCAAAGCGGTATCTCCAGGTAATACACCGAAGCGTCTAAAAAGTCTGCGCGGAGACTTATCCATCCTTTTTATAGACAAACGCCCTAAGCCAAATCGGCCTAGGGCGGTAAAAATATCAAAGACCCGATATCCTGTTAATCGCAAGGCAGCTCCTCTTAAGTGAACTACATTGCGCATTATGCGGGGGCTTTTTTATATCGCCGTTAAAGTAACAAAAAGCCACTGCAATCGCAGTGGCTTCAATCGATGATTCGAGCAGAGTATTAAGGCATCTCTTCGAATTCTGCACCCTCTTTCTCGACTTGCGGTGGCATTAAGTGCTCTTTCTGGATACCCAGTTTGAGCGCCAAAGCGGATGCCACATAGATAGAAGAGTAAGTACCGACGGTAATACCAAGTAGCAATGCGGTCGCGAAACCGTGAATCATCGCCCCACCTTGAACAAACAGTGCAATCACCACAAATAAGGTCGTACCTGAGGTAATCAACGTACGGCTTAGTGTTTGTGTGATCGAGCTGTTCATGATCTCAGCAGGTTCACCCTTACGCATTTTGCGGAAATTTTCACGAATACGGTCAAATACAACAATGGTATCGTTGAGTGAGTAACCCACCACCGTCAGCAATGCTGCCACAATGGTGAGATCGACTTCAATTTGCATCAAAGAGAACACACCCAATGTGATGATGACGTCATGTGCTAGCGCCATTACCGCACCTGCCGCCAAACGCCATTCAAAACGCATCGAAACGTAGATCAAGATACAGATCAACGACACCAAGATCGCCAGACCACCGGCTTCTGTCAGCTCATCACCCACATTTGGGCCAACGAACTCAATGCGGCGCATCTCGACAGCTTTACCCGTACCTTCTTTGATCGCACTTAGGATTTGGTTCCCTAAGGTTTCACCTGCCATATCTTCACGAGGGCGAAGGCGAACCATGACATCGCGAGCAGAACCAAAGTTCTGTACCGTTGCGTCACCAAAACCTTTGGCCTCAAGTGCACTACGGATCTCTTCAAGGTTCGCTGGCTGCTCAAAGCCCACTTCAATCAGCGTACCGCCTGTAAAGTCCAGGCCCCAGTTCAACCATTTGGTTGAGAGAGTAAAAATCGACGCACCGATCATCAATAAAGAGAAGATGAATGCGAACTTCGACCAACGCATAAAGTCGATCGTTTTCTCTGCTTTTAGAATTTGAAACATAACAATTCCCAGCCTTAGATCGACAATTTATTAATGCGTTTACCACCATAAAGCAGGTTCACGATACAACGTGTACCAATAATGGCTGTAAACATTGAGGTCAAAATACCGATGGAGAGCGTCACAGCAAAGCCTTTGATTGCACCCGTACCGACGGCAAATAGAATAATCGCGGTAATCAAGGTTGTGATGTTCGCATCCGCAATGGTGCTAAATGCGTTGGCATAACCTTGGTGAATCGCTTGCTGAGGATTGCGACCTTCACGCAGCTCTTCACGAATACGCTCAAAGATCAGTACGTTTGCATCGACCGCCATACCGACCGTTAAAACAATACCGGCAATACCTGGTAGCGTCATCGTCGCACCTGGAATCATGGACATCACGCCGATGATCAGGACAAGGTTTGCCATCAAGGCGACGTTGGCAATAAGACCAAACTTGCGGTAGTAAAGCAGTGTGAACAGCATCACGGCAACCATACCCCAAATACACGCTTGGATACCCATATCGATGTTTTGCTGACCCATTGATGGACCAATGGTACGCTCTTCAACGATTGAGATAGGTGCGATTAAAGCACCAGCGCGCAGTAGCAACGCAAGGTTATGTGCTTCAGCAGCAGAATCGATACCCGTGATGCGGAAGTTACGACCAAGAGCCGACTGGATCGTGGCTTGGTTAATGACTTCCTCATGCTTGGTCAAAATGACTTTGCCTTCTGGAGATTTACGACCGCTGTCTTTGTATTCCGCAAACACGGTAGCCATTAGCTTGCCAATGTTTTTCTTCGAAAACGCAGCCATCTTGTTACCACCTTCGCTGTCTAGCGAGATGTTTACTTGCGGACGACCATATTCATCAACACTTGAACTTGCATCGGTAATGCTTGCACCACTGAGAATAACGCGTTTCTTCAACACCACAGGACGACCATTGCGATCTTGCTTGATTTCGCTGCCCGCTGGCGCTCGGCCACTTGCCGCAGCGGCAAGATCCGCTTTGTCATCCACTTCACGGAATTCTAGTGTTGCTGTCGCACCTAAAATTTCTTTGGCACGAGCAGTATCTTGCACACCAGGTAGTTCAACCACGATACGGCTAGCACCTTGACGTTGAACCAAAGGTTCAGCAACACCTAGTTCATTCACACGATTACGTAGAATGGTGATGTTCTGTTCAACAGCGTAGTTACGGATTTCTTGCAGACGGGTTTCAGTAAAGGTAGCAATTAAGGCGTAACGGCCATCTTTGTCGGATTCAACAAAAGCCATATCAGGATGCAATTTTTCAAGCTCACGTTTCGCTTGAGATAGCTCTTCACCATCTCTGAGCAACACTTCGATCGCATCACTGCCAACAGGGCGAATGGAGCGATAGCGAATTTTTGCATCACGAAGTTCACTGCGGAAAGCATCTTCTTGTTGGCCCACCAGCTTTTCCATCGCGGCATCCATATCCACTTCCATCAAGAAGTGCACACCACCACGTAGGTCAAGACCCAGTTTCATAGGAGCAGCACCAATCGATTCAAGCCAATCTGGCGTTGAAGGTGCTAAGTTCAAAGCAACAATTTTGTCTTTACCCAACGCTTCACTGATCACATCACGAGCACTAATTTGCGTATCGGTGTCGTTAAAACGAACAAGAATGGATCCATTCTCTAAAGCAATGGATTTATGGGAAAGATTCTCTTTATTAAGAGCGTTAGTGACAGCATCCAGCGTTGACATATCTACAGAGGCGCCACGCGCCCCTGTAACTTGAATTGCCGGATCTTCACCGTAGATATTTGGAAGTGCGTACAAGGCAGCGATGGCAATGGCAAACATAACCATCAAGTACTTCCATAAAGGATAACGGTTCAGCACAGCGAGGATCCTCTAGCTGTTTTATAGAGATTTAAGCGTACCTTTTGGTAGCACAGCGGTAACGAAGTCTTTTTTGATCACAACTTCGTTGTTTGGGTTAAGTTCGATTGTCACGAAGTCATTGTCTTCTGCAATCTTAGTGATTTTACCCACAAGACCACCATTGGTCAGAACTTCATCACCTTTACCCATGGATGCCATTAGGCTCTTGTGCTCTTTAACACGTTTTGCTTGTGGACGGTAAATCATGAAGTAGAAAATCACACCGAACATACCCAACATGATCAGCATTTCAAACATGCCACCTTGTTGTGCGCCTTCTGCTGCTGCGTGAGCTTGAGAGATAAACATTAAAACATCCTCATTAATTTTTATTAATAATCCAATAAATTGGGTAACGCCACCTCATTTTCAAGCGAGTTCACTCACAAAAACAAGATGGCGTAACACTTTTTTACTATTGCGAATTTATGCCTGTTTACCGAGTGGTGGCACTTCGCGATTACGTCGAGCGTAGAACTCTTCCACAAACTGCTCGAAGCGATCTTCATCAATCGCTTTACGAATGCTTTCCATGAGACGTTGGTAATAACGCAGGTTATGGATAGTGTTTAAGCGAGCACCAAGGATTTCATTACAACGGTCCAAGTGGTGCAGATACGACTTAGAGTAATTTTTGCAAGTGTAACAGTCACAGTGCGGATCGAGAGGGGTTGTATCCGTTTTATGTGTCGCATTACGGATCTTGATCACACCACCAGTCACAAATAGGTGTCCATTACGTGCATTTCGCGTTGGCATTACACAGTCAAACATGTCGATACCGCGACGAACCCCTTCAACCAAGTCTTCTGGTTTGCCCACGCCCATTAGGTAACGTGGTTTATCTTCTGGTAACTGAGGACAGGTGTGCTCAAGTACGCGATGCATGTCTTCTTTAGGTTCACCAACCGCCAGACCACCAACCGCGTAGCCATCAAAACCAATCTCTGTTAGCCCTTTAACTGACACATCACGGAGATCTTCATAGACACCGCCTTGAACAATACCAAACAAGTTGTTCGGGTTTTCAAGCTTATCGAAATGGTCACGCGAGCGTTGAGCCCAACGCAGAGACATTTCCATCGATTTTTTCGCTTCAGCGTGAGTCGCAGGGTAAGGCGTACACTCATCGAAAATCATTACGATGTCAGAACCGAGGTCTTTTTGAATTTCCATCGATTTCTCAGCATCCATGAAAATCTTGTCACCGTTGACTGGGTTGCGGAAATGCACACCTTCCTCGGTGATTTTACGAATATCACCAAGGCTGAATACTTGGAAACCGCCTGAGTCAGTCAAGATAGGACCTTGCCAGTTCATGAAATCGTGCAGATCGCCGTGCATTTTCATCACTTCTTGGCCAGGACGCAGCCATAAGTGGAATGTGTTACCTAGTAGAATTTCTGCACCCGTCTCTTTGACTTCTTCTGGTGTCATACCTTTAACCGTACCGTAAGTACCGACAGGCATAAACGCCGGGGTTTGCACAGTTCCACGCTCAAATGTCAATTGACCACGACGGGCATTGCCATTTTTCTTTTTAAGATCAAATTTTAATTTCACGAAGCCTCCAACGTCAGAGAAACAGTCTGACGGTTTTGTCACGGACGTTTCCGTCCCACCAGAGCGGTCGCGTTTTCCTTGCGAAAAAATGGAGTGAATCCATCCCTCTAGCCTGCTGCTAGCACTCGTTTTTCATGCAGCCAAGATTATCCCGATCTGCACCACTAAAATGAAACTTACTTCACTTTAGATAAGATTTGTTGCGCTTGTTATTGCTTATTGCGTTTTCTTCTCAATGAACATCGCATCCCCGTAAGAGAAAAAGCGATATTGATTGGCCACGGCATGCTGATACGCATTCATGGTATGGTCATAACCAGCAAATGCACTCACCAGCATAATCAGCGTCGATTCTGGCAAATGGAAATTAGTGATCAAGCAGTCCACCAATTGATATTGATAGCCTGGAAAAATGAAAATTTCTGTATCGCCAAAGAAAGGCATCAACTCAGTGCCGTTTTTCAACGACTCTTGCGCCGCGCTCTCTAAAGAGCGAACTGATGTGGTGCCAACCGCGATGACGCGGCCACCCCGCGCTTTTGTGGTTTTAATCGCATCCACCACCTCTTGCGACACTTCAGCATATTCAGAGTGCATGTGATGCTCAAGAATATTATCCACTTTCACTGGCTGAAATGTGCCAGCGCCGACATGCAACGTCACGTAAGCAAACTCAGCGCCTTTGGCTTTGATCTGCTCAAGCAGTTGATTGTCAAAATGCAATCCTGCCGTCGGGGCAGCCACCGCACCCGGTTTTTGGTTATAAACCGTTTGGTAACGCTCTTTATCCGCATCCTCATCTGGACGATCAATGTAAGGAGGAAGAGGCATATGGCCAATTTCTTCCAACACTTCGAGAATGGTTTTGTCTGCCTTTAAATGGAGCTCAAACAACGCATCTTGACGCGCCACCATCTCTGCTGAGTATTGGTCCTCTTCTCCAAGAAAGACTAACGTACCCGGTTTCGGAGACTTAGAACTGCGTACATGCGCGAGGAAGCGCTTCTCATCAAGCATGCGCTCGACCAAGACTTCCAACTTGCCGCCAGATTCTTTACGACCAAACATGCGTGCAGGAATCACTCGCGTGTTGTTAAACACCACAAGATCCCCCGCTTGAACCAGCTCCAACACATCTTTGAACGAGCCATCTTTTACAGCGCCGGTGTTGCCATTTAGCTGAAGTAGACGACTGGCGGTACGCTCCGATTGAGGATAACGAGCGATCAGTTCGTCAGGTAAGTCAAAGTGAAAATCTGAAACTTGCATGCTACTGCTCTTGGTAAATTTGTCGAAATAAAGGAATTCTGTTGCGAGTAAAATTTTCGCAGTGGGCTAGTATAGAGCGAGACCAGTCAATAGCAAGAAAAGTTCAGATTGAGAATGTAACAACTTCCCGCCAGCTTGAGGGGGACGCAAAGAAAGAATAACGCTCCTCTCAAATGAGTGGAGCGTAGACATAGCAAACACAACTTGTGGCTAAGTTAAGCGACTTTTCGACGATATCTACCCAGCACAAACAGGGCGAAAAGCGTCAACGCGCCAAGGCTTCCACCTTCTGCAGTACCAGTAAAACTGCAACTGTTGGTTGAAATTCCCCCGTGGCAACCTTCGCCATTTCCGTCTGTCCCATTGCCATTATCACCACCGGAACCACTGCCACCACCAGAACCCGCATTCAAAATGAAGTCTGGTTTTAGAATGTGACTGCTTGGAGGGTTAGTCGCGGTAATATAACTTTGAATCCAGTCGTAGTAATTGCTCACTCTGGTGTAAAAACTCGGCTGCGTAACCGAGGCGCAAATCGGCGTAATGAGCGGGATGCCGCTGACAATACCAATTTGTTTGCCAGTGACGTCGTCAATCAAAGGACCACCACTGTCGCCTTTACACACATTATTGCCATATTGAGTGCGTTCATCTGGCTGCCAAGGCAACACTTCATTGGGCATGGTGCAAATTTTGGTCACATTGGTGGGAGCTTCAATAATACCCGGTAAGTGGTTACCTAGCTCTAATCGTTGATAGCAATTTGCTATGGGCAGATAAGTTAACTGTGTTTTTTGCAAAGTGATGGCTGGAGTTGACGCATCCGCGACAGTTGCCCCCCACCCAGACGCGGTGACATTTTTTACTCGGACGTTGGTAGCAAACTCATCATCCCATTCTTTATTGAGTCGGCTTTCTATCTCGCTCATTTCTGCTGCTGTAGGCAAATTTGAGAGAGGCGCTCCGGTAACGGGGCGATCGAGATAAAGTAGAGCAACATCGCTATCTAAACTGGTGCTAACCAAAGTATAGCTATCGTCGTTATTCTTCTTATATTCCGTTAAGCGAGTATATTTCGGGTGCACCACCACATGTGAAACAGTGAAGTAATTGTCCGTTGTTGAACTATTAAGATCCGGTGTTCTCGCCGTGACTGAAATCTCACTAGGCTTCGTCACATAGTAACTGGCGACATTGGTGCCTTCGCCCATCACCACACAGTGTGCTGCGGTCAACACCCAGCGAGGAGCGACGACCGTTCCGCCACAAATTGGAAATTCGGCCATATTACTGGCACGAATGGTCACTCGATACGTTGCATCCGGATCCGCCTCCCCCATAATAATGGCTTGGGCACCACTGCTGATCGCCAACATCCCTGACAAAAGAACTGTTTTTTTCCACATAATAAAGACCACTTATCGCTCAACTGAGCTCATATTCATGCAGCCTGTTTAATTGTGAAATCCCTTGCCCGAAAATGTGCGAGGAATGTCTTTTCCACACTCGCTTAGAACGCAACACTTACGCCCAAAATGCAAACTGACTCGCATCAATTTTGTTGCGGAAAAATGGTCTAGCTCCCAGATATTTATGCCATTTGTTTCTATAGTAAAAAGAGAACGGAACTCTAGGAGGACACCATGATAAAAGTCGAAGATATGATGACTCGCCACCCTCATACCTTGTTGCGTTCACACACATTAGGTGACGCCAAAAATATGATGGAAGCACTGGATATTCGACACATTCCCGTTGTCGATGCGAACAAACAGTTGCTCGGTATTGTCACCCAACGAGACATACTCGCCGCTCAAGAATCAAGCCTCAACCGTGTATCGCAAGAGTCATCTTTCACCCTAGCAACCCCTCTCTATGAGATGATGCATACCAGCATTATGACGGTAGAACCTAAAGCAGGTTTAAAAGAAAGTGCACTCTACATGCAAAAACACAAAGTGGGATGTTTGCCAGTGGTTGAAAAAGGGCACTTAGTGGGAATCATTACCGACACTGATTTCGTCACTATCGCGATCAATTTACTAGAGCTGCAAGAAGAAGCCGAGCCAGAAGAGTTAGAAGTCGAGGACGATTTATAACTCACTCTACACTCTTATCAGTGAGCACCTGTTTGTCCTGATAGGACAAGAAAAAGAGCGGCTTTCGCCGCTCATGCAGTGGTTAATACCTAAAGATGGAAAGGTATTAATGGAACTGGTCTTCTTCGGTAGAGCCCGTCAGTGCCGTGACTGAAGAGTTACCACCTTGGATGGTGTTGGTCATCTTATCAAAGTAACCCGTACCCACTTCTTGTTGGTGTGCAACGAAGGTGTAGCCTTTTTCCGCCGCTTCAAATTCAGGACGCTGAACTTTCTCGACGTAGTGACGCATGCCTTCACCTTGAGCATATGCGTGTGCCAGTTCAAACATGTTGAACCACATGTTGTGAATACCAGCTAGGGTGATGAACTGGTACTTGTAGCCCATATCTGCAAGTTCTTGTTGGAACTTAGCAATGGTCTCTGCATCCAAGTTCTTCTCCCAGTTAAATGATGGCGAGCAGTTGTATGCCAACAGTTGGTCTGGGTATTCGGCATGAATCGCCTCAGCAAACTTACGCGCTTCTTCAAGACAAGGCGTTGCCGTTTCACACCAGATAAGATCCGCATACGGCGCATAAGCAAGGCCACGTGAGATCGCTTGGTCAATCCCTGCACGAACACGATAGAAACCTTCCTGAGTGCGTTCGCCAACAATAAAGTCCGCATCGTATGGGTCACAGTCAGAAGTGAGAAGATCTGCTGCGTTAGCGTCGGTACGTGCAATAACGAGGGTCGTTGTGCCAGCAACATCGGCGGCTAGACGCGCAGCAACCAGTTTTTGCACCGCTTCTTGCGTTGGAACCAATACTTTACCGCCCATGTGGCCACATTTTTTCACCGAAGCCAATTGGTCTTCAAAGTGCACACCAGCAGCCCCGGCTTCAATCATCGACTTCATTAGCTCATACGCATTGAGCACACCACCAAAGCCCGCTTCTGCATCGGCAACAATAGGCAAGAAGTAATCAATTCCGCCTTCTTCTGGCGATTTACCATTCGACCATTGGATTTGATCTGCGCGGCGGAACGAGTTGTTAATGCGTTTTACTACCGAAGGGACCGAATCAACGGGGTAAAGAGATTGATCAGGATACATGGTTGAAGCCGTATTGTTATCCGCTGCAACCTGCCAACCTGATAGGTAAATCGCTTCAATGCCCGCCTTAGCTTGCTGCACCGCTTGGCCACCTGTTAGTGCGCCTAGACAGTTCACATAACCTTTTTTCGAGCTACCGTTTACCAGAGACCAAAGCTTATCTGCACCACGCTGTGCAATGGTATTGGCTGGCACCATGGAGCCACGCAATGCCACCACTTCTTCTGCCGTGTAGGTACGTTTAACATGTTTCCAGCGAGGATTGGTTGCCCAATCTTTTTCTAGAGCTTCGATTTGTTGGCGGCGAGTTAAATTAGTCATCGGTCTTTCCCTCTATTGATGAGCGCTGATTATTAAAATTAAGTGCGCTATATAGTCCATTTCGTTAGCGGTACATCCTGATCCGCCAATGAAGGTTCACGTTATTGGTTGTTGATTGGTTTATTCATTAATCTAGGTAGTCATACCCCGGTACGGTTAAGAAATTGGTTAGCTCGTCGCTGATGGTCAGGCTAGCCATCAACTCTGCGGCCTCATGGAAACGGCCTGAGCCAAAACGAGTCTCCCCCACTTCTTGTTTCACGACCTGAATCTCTTCGTCGAGGTAACGCTTAAACAGCGCTTTGGTCACCATTTCACCGTTATCTAACGACTTACTATGTTGAATCCACTGCCAGATAGAAGCGCGTGAGATTTCTGCGGTCGCTGCATCTTCCATCAAGCCATAAATCGGTACACAGCCATTACCCGAGATCCATGCCTCGATGTACTGCAATGCAACACGAATATTGTGTCTCATACCTTGTTCTGTTCTTGCTCCATCACAAGGCTCCAGTAACTGTTTAGCTGTAATCGGCGCATCGTCTTGGCGAGTGACATCAAGCTGGTTTTTACGCTCACCTAGAGCACGATTAAACACGTCCATGGCGGTGTCGGCTAAACCAGGATGCGCAACCCAAGTGCCATCATGGCCATTGCTGGCTTCGAGTGATTTATCGTTCTGGATCTTATCCAATACCTTTTGATTCTCTTGTGGATCTTTGGCTGGAATAAAGGCGGCCATCCCTCCCATCGCAAACGCGCCACGTTTATGACAAGTGCGGACAAGTAAACGCGAATAAGCATTTAAGAACGGCTTGTCCATGGTCACCACCTGACGATCCGGCAGCACACGGTCTGGGTGCTTCTTCAACGTTTTGATGTAGCTAAAAATGTAATCCCAACGGCCACAGTTGAGGCCAACAATATGTTCTTTTAACGAGAAGAGAATCTCATCCATTTCAAAGACGGCAGGCAGCGTCTCGATCAATACCGTGGCTTTGATGGTGCCGGTATCCAAACCGAAATACTCTTCGGTGAAATGGAACACTTCACTCCACCATTTCGCCTCATGATGAGACTGTAACTTGGGAAGATAGAAGTAAGGACCACTGCCTTTTTTCAACAACGCTTTGTGGTTGTTAAAGAAATAAAGTGCAAAATCAAATAAGGAACCTGGAATGATCTGACCGTGCCACGTTACATGCTTTTCTTTTAGATGAAGGCCGCGAACACGGCAGATCAACACCGCTGGATTTTCCGCCAGCTGATAATGCTTGCCATTGTCAGGGTTGGTATAAGAGATGGTGCCATTGACCGCATCACGCAAGTTGATCTGGCCATCCAACACCTTATCCCAAGCTGGAGACATCGAGTCTTCGAAATCCGCCATGAAGACTTTTACATTGGCGTTTAGAGCGTTGATCACCATTTTGCGATCAGTTGGCCCGGTAATTTCGACTCGACGATCTTGTAGATCGTTGGGAATCCCCAAAATTTTCCAGCTCCCTTCTCGAATATCCTGAGTCTCTGCAAGAAAATCAGGTAACTCTCCTTGGTCGATCTTGTTCTGTCTCTCTTCTCGGGCAGTTAACAATTGATCGACGCGCGATGAGAATCGCTCACACAGCTGAGATAAAAAGGTTTGGGCTTCAACAGGGAAAATAGCTTGATGTTCAGGAGACAGGGTTCCTGTTACTTCAAGCATGCCTTGGGTCTGTTGTTCAGCCTGTGTGTTTTCTTTTTCGGGCGTTTGAGCAAGCATCATTCTTCTTCCTTTCATTTTGCTTTACGACGATTTCAGAACAACATTTGTAAGTTTTAAACCACAAAAAACCAAACTACATCCTGTTCAAAAATCCATCTAGCACTTCGTCTTTACGCTTATAACATCCATGATGAGACGTCACATGACAATCTAGACATAAGTCTTACAAGCATTTAAATAACTTACACCAACAACCATTAGAGTAAAAGCTCAAAAGTAAACAAAAGGTTAAATTCAAAGTTTTATTCCGTTTCAAACAAGTGCTTGATTTTTGATATCAATATGTAATTAATTACGTAATTTAATTACATAAAGTGAGCTTACAAAAATCAGTTTTAAACAAGCGTATGAATTCATCCAAAAGGAGTGAAAGCCTGTAGAGTTAAGACTTCGAGAGAGATTTGAGGTGGAAGTTTAAACAAAGAAACAAGTTGTATATGTAAAATTAACAATGTGAAATTTCACAATTTTATGAAAGCTTCATTAAGAAAGTTATGTGAAATTTTACAAGTCAAACTACACCATCAGAATAAAATACTAAAAAGCGCACTAAAATTAGTGCGCTTTTTATTCATTACGGCGATTTGTTGGCTACTACTATTTGCTAAAGCAGTTCTGAAACAACCTCTGCAAGTTGATTAAATGTTTTACTGCGTGAAGAACTTGGCCGCCAAACCAGCCCAATATCACGATAAGCTTGCTGGCCAGGAGGCTCGATCACCACTAAGTTTTGGTTGTCCAGCAGGCCGTGATCGATGGCCATCTGAGGAATAAAGGTAGTGCCAAGTCCATTTGCCACCATTTGCACTAAGGTATGCAAACTGGTCGCGCTGAAAGGATTGATCTTCTCTTTATCAGTCAGTTTACAGGCCGACACCGCGTGCTCAGTGAGACAATGTTCTTTTTCCAGTAGGAAAACCGATTCATCGGGAAGATCATCGTATTTGATCGGAACTTTAATTGCCCCAGCTTGATGGCGGCTAATCACCATTTTGAAAGGATCTTGTCCGACAACGCGACTTTCCATCCCATCGATCTCAACCGGTAAAGCGAGGATCAATACGTCCAGTTCACCATGACGTAAAGCCGTCAACAAGTTGGTTGTTGTATCTTCACGCAATAGAAGATTCAGTTGAGGAAAACGTTGATTAATCTCTTGTACTAAATCGCACAACAAAAATGGAGCGATGGTAGGAATACAGCCTAGTTTCAATTGCCCTTGCATGCTGTCTCCTTGACAAAGGCTACCCAGTTCAACCAAGTCTTGCCCCTTTGCCAATAGCTCTCTACCATGCATTACAACCAGTTCACCTGCTTGAGTAAAAACCAAAGGGCTTTTTTTGTCTTTCTTCTCATAGAGAGGACAGCCGATCAACTCTTCTAAATTTTGTATGCCTTTACTTAACGTCGATTGGCTCACAAAGCAACGTTCAGCCGCATCACTAAAATGCCGTGTTTCATGCAGAGTAATAAGATAGTGTAACTGCTTCAGACTGGGCCATTTATTCATAAAATTATTAATACTTACCGTCGTTTGTATGATTAACTCGATAGAATTGCTCTTATCGCTTTTTTCGATGAAGTTAATCTATTTAATTCGCTTTTTTCAATACTACAATCTGTACTATAGTTTGTCGCGTACAAACACGGACTAAGCCAAAAACTTAATCTCTGGTTTAGAAATAAGACATTTTTAGGAGCAAAAAAATGGTACTAGTAGGTCGTCAAGCCCCTGATTTTACTGCAGCTGCTGTTCTAGGTAACGGTGAAATCGTTGATAACTTCAATTTTGCAGAGTTTACTAAAGGTAAGAAAGCCGTTGTTTTCTTTTACCCACTAGACTTCACTTTCGTTTGCCCATCTGAACTGATCGCATTCGACAACCGTTACGAAGATTTCAAAGCAAAAGGTGTTGAAGTGATCGGTGTATCTATCGACTCTCAGTTTTCTCACAACGCATGGCGTAACACGCCAGTTGAAAATGGCGGTATCGGTCAAGTTAAATACCCTCTAATTGCTGACGTTAAACACGAAATCTGTCAAGCGTACGATGTTGAGCACCCAGAAGCTGGTGTTGCTTTCCGTGGTTCTTTCCTAATCGACGAAGACGGTCTAGTACGTCACCAAGTAGTGAACGATCTACCTCTAGGTCGTAACATCGACGAAATGCTACGCATGGTTGATGCACTAAACTTCCACCAGAAGCACGGCGAAGTATGTCCTGCTCAATGGGAAGAAGGTAAAGCAGGTATGGACGCATCACCTCAAGGTGTTGCAGCGTTCCTATCTGAGCACGCAGCTGACCTTAAAAAATAAGGTTCTTTAACACCCGAGCTCAAACGGGTGAATGGTTGGAAACGCTCAAAGAGCGCAATAAAACAATAGATTGCGGAAACCGCAACACGCCAATCAGTATAAAGTAAAGTCCTTCCAAAGCCCGATGCATTGCATCGGGCTTTTCTTTTTCGCGCAAAACATCCTCTAAAACCCGGTAATTGAAGAGAAAAAGTTTACCCCTATTCTTCACCATGCTCCTGCTATGATGAACTTCTGTTCTCTCTATTCAAACGAAAATACATGAGTTACCAAGTCGAAGTTTGTATCGATAATATCGAATCTCTACACAATGCTATTGAAGGCGGAGCGACTCGTATCGAGCTTTGTTCTTCCCTCGCATTAGGTGGGCTAACCCCTAGCTATGGGTTTATGACCCTTACGGCAAATTTGTCGACTGTTCCGGTTTACGCCATGATCAGGCCAAGGCAGGGAGATTTCTTATACAGTGATGATGAGTTTGCGATCATGCAGCAAGATATTTTGTCTGCTCAACAGGCGGGCTTACAAGGCGTGGTATTTGGCCTGCTGACAGCAGACGGCGAGATTGATGTCGCAAGAACGCGTGTGTTGGTCGAACTTGCCCACTCACTAGGGCTTGGCGTAACTTTTCACCGTGCTTTTGATCAATGCCGAGATCCCTTTACCGCTTTAGAGCAAATCATTGACCTTGGATGCGAGCGAATCTTAACCTCCGGGCTTGCCGCCAGTGCGCCTTTAGGTAAAGAAACGCTGACTCAGCTCGTGGTTCAAAGCCAAGCTCGCCTTGCAATCATGGCTGGCGCAGGAGTCTCCCCTGCTAACGTTGCCGATCTGACACTGACAACGGGGGTTAAAGAGCTGCATCTTTCAGGCAAGCACACTCGTCCAAGCAAAATGACCTTTATTGCTTCTGAGAGCAAGATGGGCGCAGCGGATCAAGACGATTTTGTTGTTCCGGTAACTCATACAGCCACCATTCGCAATACCGTATTAGCTCTCAAATCAATCCGCTAACTGCCCGAATTCCCTCCTTCAATGCTATGATTTAACAAAGCAAAGGAGGGCATATGGGAAAGCTGAAAAAAAAGTTCTATGAACAAGAACTCGAGAACTTACAAATAGAGTTAGTCAAACTTCAAGAATGGGTTAAGCATAAAAAACTCAAAGTCGTCGTCATTTTTGAAGGGCGAGATGCCGCTGGTAAAGGCGGTGTCATCAAACGCATCACTGAAAAACTGAATCCTCGAGTCTGTCGCATCGCAGCATTGCCTGCTCCGACAGAGAAAGAAAAAACGCAATGGTATTTTCAACGTTATGTTGCGCATTTACCTGCTGGCGGTGAAATTGTGCTGTTTGACCGCAGCTGGTATAACCGCGCAGGTGTTGAGAAAGTGATGGGATTTTGCAACGATGAGGAATACGAAGAGTTTCTGCGATCTTGCCCCGAATTTGAACGCATGCTGCAGCGCTCTGGTATCATCCTGTTGAAATATTGGTTCTCGGTTTCTGACGAAGAGCAAGAGAAACGATTTATTGAACGGATCAATACGCCAATCAAACGCTGGAAGTTTAGCCCAATGGACCTTGAATCGCGCAATCGATGGGCCGAGTATTCCAAAGCAAAAGATGAGATGTTTGCTTATACCGATACGAAACATTGCCCGTGGTGGGTCGTTCCCTCAGATGAAAAACGCCGAGCTCGCCTTAACTGCATTAGTCACCTGCTCAGTAGCATTGATTACCAAGAAGTAGTTCATCCTCCTGTGACACTTCCTGAACTCAACAAAGAAGGGTATGTTCGCTCCCCTGTTGAAGAGCAGACTTTTGTGCCTGAACGTTATTAGCACGCAGTTACTTCAGTGCGTCATTGATCCCTTGATCACCTAAATGACGCACATCTTTTCCCTTGACGAAATAGATGATGTATTCACAGATATTTTGGCAACGATCCCCAACTCGCTCAATAGCACGAGCAGACCACATCACCTGAAGGATGTTGGGGATATTCTTCGGATTTTCCATCATATACGTCATGAGCTGACGAATCACCGCCTCATATTCCGCATCAATTTTATCGTCCATTTTATGCACTTCGGCTGCCGCATCCACGTCCATCCGAGCAAACGCGTCTAACACCAAGTGCAGCATCTGAATAGCTTGTCGAGCCAGTGGCTCTAAGGAAACATTAAACTGACGCTCTTTTGATGAAGGGCTTTCGATGGCGACATAGGCCATTTTAGTTGCCACATCACCAATGCGTTCTAAGTCGGTAATGGTTTTGATGATCGCCATGATAAGGCGCAAATCTTTTGCGGTTGGCTGGCGCTTGGCAATGATTCTCGTGCAGGCATCATCAATGGAAACTTCCATCGCATTGACTTTGTGATCATCACGCACCACTCGTCTGGCAAGGTCGATATCGTCGTTATGCAGCGCTTGCATGGCAAAAGAAAGCTGCTGTTCAACCAAGCCTCCCATCGTCAAGACATGAGTACGAATAGACTCAAGTTCTACATTGAATTGCCCTGAGATATGACGCCCGAAATGCATAACGATCCTTATCTAAAATGTGTGCTAGCCGTAGCGGCCGGTAATGTAATCTTCAGTTTGCTTTTTCATCGGAGAGGTGAAGATAGTGTCTGCGTCCGAATACTCAATAAGCTTACCCATGTGGATAAAGGCAGTATAGTCGCTGACTCGCGCAGCTTGCTGCATGTTGTGAGTGACAATGACCACAGTATATTGAGTCTTTAAGTCGTTGATAAGCTCTTCAATCGTTAAAGTTGATATAGGATCCAAAGCCGATGTAGGTTCATCCAATAACAGCACTTCTGGCTCGATGGCGACCGCTCGGGCAATGACCAATCGCTGCTGTTGCCCGCCAGAGAGACCAAAGGCATTCTCATGCAGGCGGTCTTTCACTTCATCCCATAACGCTGCCGAGCGCAAAGAGCGCTCTACTGCGTCATCAAGCGTTCGGCTATTTTTCACACCTTGCAAACGTAAACCATACACCACATTTTCATAAATGGATTTAGGAAATGGATTGGGCCTTTGAAACACCATCCCAACCCGACGCCTTAAGGTCGCGACGTCGACACTTGGATCGTAAACATTGCTACCATACAGTTTAACGCTACCTGTCACTTTGCATCCTTCCACCAGATCGTTCATGCGGTTGATACAACGCAGCAACGTTGACTTACCACAACCTGACGGACCGATGAAGGCCGTCACTCTCCCTTTAGGAATGCGCATCGAAATGTCGTACAGAGCCTGACTTTGACCATAGTGCAGATCCAAGTTCTCAATCGTAATGGCCGTTTTATCGTCAGGCAGATTATTCACATCTAAAGGGGCGTGGTAGCCCAGTGTGTCATTGAAAGAATACATCTTAGTCTTGCCCCAATGTTCGATATTTTTCGCGTAAATTATTGCGGATACTGATAGCCGTTAAGTTCAAGCCGACAATCACCGTCACCAATAAAAAGGACGTGGCATACACCAGTGGTCGCGCCGCTTCGATGTTAGATGTTTGGAAGCCCACATCATAGATATGAAAGCCCAAATGCATAAACTTACGCTCAAGATGGATATAAGGAAACTGGCCATCCACGGGTAAACTGGACGCCAACTTAACCACACCAACCAACATCAACGGTGCCACTTCTCCTGCCGCGCGTGCAATCGCCAAAATCAATCCCGTAATGATGGCAGGAGTCGCCATCGGTAAGACCACACGCCACAACGTCTCAAATTGCGTCGCTCCAAGCGCCAGTGAGCCGTGTCGAACCGAGTTGGGGATGCGTGTTAATCCTTCTTCCGTTGTCACGATGACCACGGGCAGCGTCAATACAGCCAAGGTCAGTGCAGACCACAACAGCCCCGGCGTCCCAAAGGTTGGAGCAGGAAGGCGCTCTGCATAAAATAGGTTATCAATTGAACTACCGATGGTGTAAACACAAAAGCCTAAACCAAAAACACCATACACAATGGAAGGCACACCAGCGAGATTAATGACTGCGATACGGATGATACGAGTAAAGGCGTTATTTTTGGCGTACTCATGCAGATAGATCGCAGCAATAACCCCCAACGGCATCACAATAATCGACATGATCAAAACAAGGAACACCGTACCAAATATGGCAGGAAAGACGCCACCTGCCGAGTTGGAATCTCGTGGATTTTCTGAGAGGAATTTCCAAATTTCTCTCCCCCAGTGCACAATTTTATCGCCAACATTCATTTTGTTTGGCTGCCAAAAATCCAAAATTTCACTGAGAGGAATAGAGACCACATTACCACTCATTTCTTCCACCAGCAGCGTGTAGCCCGTGAGTTGCAAACGTAACCCATCAAGCTGCTGGTCGTAGTTGGCCAACTCCTGCTCATAGTGCTCGCGTTCTGCTTGATATTGCTGCAAATACTCGGCGCTCAACGTGCCATTGAGCTCTTTACGCCGCTTATCCAGACGGAGCTGTTCCAATTTCCAACTTAACGGTTTGATGTTTTGCTCAACCACCAGCGCAATTTCTTCACGTAAACGTTCAGCGTATTCGAGCTTGTCTTGCAACAATGGAAAAATATTCTCGCTGGTCTGAGTATCGCCATCACGAAATGCCAAGTAGCGGCCATAGAAATCGCCGCCACTGCTGCGTTCAAACACAACAATCTCTTCCGGAGTTGTCGGTTCACTAAGTTGCGACTCCAACACCGAAATAAATTCGGAGGGATACAGACCTCGATTCGCCACTTTGATCTTCAAACGAACAGCTTCTTGCTCTTCTTGCACAATGGCCTGTAAAGATGGCGGCAGTTGCGAAGAGTCTACTTGGTTTCGCTGATAAACCTGGCCAATCACAAGGCTTCCAACCGATGTTTGTGGCGACAACTGAGGTGAGGTTTTTACTATCGTCCACTGATAGACAGGCGCTGGCCAGAAGTAATTAAGCCCCTTCCAACCGATCAAAAGCAGCAGTGCCAACACCGAAAGCAAGCTGATGCTGACCGCCCCCCCTGTCAGCCAAATCCACGGCGCTCCCGAACGAATCCATTTCAGCACGCTAGCTCTCCTAACATTCGACTATGATCACAGCGCACGATATTTATCTCTTAATCTTTGGCGCACCCACTCGGCCAGCGAGTTGACGGCGAAGGTGAACACAAACAGTAATAGGGCGGCTAAAAACAATAAGCGGAAGTGCGAGCTGCCCACTTCTGATTCCGGCAGCTCAACCGCAATGGTCGCTGATAAGGTGCGCATCCCTTCCAAAATATTCCAATCCATTAGCGGCGTGTTTCCAGTCGCCATTAAGACGATCATGGTTTCCCCAACAGCACGCCCAAGCCCCATCATAATGGCAGAAAAAATCCCCGGGCTCGCGGTGAGAATCACCACGTGTGTGAGTGTTTGCCACGCCGTCGCACCCAGCGCCAACGAGCCATCAGAGAGATGCTTAGGCACGGAGAAAATTGCATCCTCCGCTATGGTAAAAATAGTCGGAATCACAGCAAAGCCCATCGCCAATCCCACCACCATTGCATTACGCTGGTCAAAACCAATCCCATGCTGCGATAAAAATAATCGAATATCACTAGCAAAAAATAGCGCTTCCAATTCAGGAGCAAACTGCATTCCAAGCGCGACGACCAGTACCATACTCGGGATTAAGATCAGAGCATGCCAACCATTAGGGATACGATGTCGTATTGTCGAGGGCAACAGAGTCCAGAGTCCACCAATGAAGACAGTGCTCAGAGGTAGCACAACCATCAGTAACACCACGCTGATCAAGTGCTGTTCAACAATCGGAGCAAACCACAAGCCGGCAAGAAAACCGATAATCACCGTTGGCATCGCTTCCATCAGTTCAATGGAAGGTTTAACGATACGACGCATTTTCGGCGCCATAAAATAACCAGTATAAATAGCCCCAAGTACGGCAATCGGAACCGAGAAAAGCATGGCAAACAAAGCGGCCTTAATTGTGCCAAATGCAATAGGAATAAGGCTAAACTTCGGCTCAAAATCATCGCTGGCGGATGTTGACTGCCAAACAAACTCAGGCTCTGGATAACCTTCATACCACACTTTTTGCCAAAGCGATGACAGCGAAATTTCAGGGTATGGGTTATCCACCGTCGCCAGTGTTAATCGTTCAGGAAAATACGCTAAAAGGTATTGTTCGTTATTCGACATGGCCGCCATCTGCGGGGCTTGTTGATAAGCGCGTAAAAACAGAGCCAATTTTTCACTGGTGGTATAGTGGCTCTGTAACGTTCCGTTGGTATAAAAACTGTAGAAACCTTTACGATGCGTATCCGGCAAGAGGAATTGCACTTCTGAAGCTAACTTAAAATCACGAATGTGCGTCAATTTGCGCTGATTTTGCTGACGGGTATCAAACCATTGCGACACTCGGCCATCATTGTGAGTGACCAATAAAGAGTAGGCTCCTGCAAGCAGGTCTATTTGACGTACTGAGTGCTTCTGGTCACCCAAGGTGAGATCAACAATCTCTCGCACAACAAATTGATCATCACGCTTCTTCGCCACCACCAACTCAGAACCAGAACGCACATAGAGAGTCTCTCCATCTGGCGTTATAAGAAGTTGCGATGCCACATCAAAGGTGGTTGCAAACTGGAAATCGCGTTGCACCCACTCACCTTGCACACTTTGCTGCCAGCGAACATGAACTCGTCCATCGTTTGTTAGCCAAGTTAGCGTTGGAGAAGGTTCTAAGTTACTGAACGCAAACCGTGCGATATCACTGCCTTGCACCGCAAGACGAAAATCAAAGCTAGGGGAATAAATCTCAACCTCAGGTCGCTGCACACTCTTAGCCAGCGAGCTGTTAAAACGAGGTTTAAACAACGTCACTAGCCCTTGCTGGGAAACAAAGCCATAGCTGTCTAAAGCAGAAACACTCTTGGCAAAAGCGGTCGGATTCTCACTGATTTGTGCTTCGAATACGGCTTCACCACTATCTAGCTGCCAAAACGTTAGACGACCACCTTCGGTAATAGTTAATGCTCTAAGGCCATAATCATCAACAGCAATCGCGACGGGCGGCTTCGTCGCAATAGGCATACTGAGTTTGTTGGGTTCGAGTTTAGCGTCCGAAAAGAGTGGGATCACCACCATCGCTAAATAGACAAAAATCAATACTAACGCAGCCAAAACCCCAACACCGCCACTGGTTACAGCCATACGAACCAAGCGATCTTTTAACAATCTCGACTTGTCTCTGGTCTGCAATGTGAACTCGGCTCTGGCCATCGAATTTTCTACCCTTTTTGACGTGCTGACATAATATTTCGTTAAGATGACAATTATATTACAGATCACATTAACCATATGAAAATAATACAACTATTATGATAGTCATGGTATGAAATAAATCTGTAACAAAAAACACATACTGTGCCTCCTTATTGAGTCCATTTTTAATTACATGATCAACGTCAGGCCAATTTATGAGTGCGGATAAATTCTATATAGAAAAAGAGCTTAGCTGGCTATCATTCAATGAACGGGTATTACAAGAAGCCGCCGACAAAACCGTGCCGCTCATTGAGCGCATTCGCTTTCTTGGTATCTTCTCCAATAACTTGGATGAGTTTTACAAAGTGCGATTTTCGGATGTGAAACGCCGAATCTTGATTAATCGAGAACAAGGTGGCAATGACATCTCAAAGCACTTACTGTCAAAAATGCAAAGTAAAGCTTTGAAACTCAACGAACGATTTGATGAACTCTACAATGAACTGATCCGAGATATGGCAAGACGGCATATTTTTCTTGTCAACGAAAGCCAACTCGATGAAGCTCAGCAAAAGTGGATCGTGAAGTACTTCCGAAAAGAAGTTCTTCCTCACATCACGCCCCTCATGTTGACTGACGAAATCGACGTATTGCAGTTTCTCAAAGATGAATATGCCTATATTGCTGTTGAACTGAAGAAGCAAGAACAATCGAAATACGCCTTGCTGGAAATCCCCACCGATCACCTTCCTCGCTTCATTATGGTTCCGGAACAAAAAGGCAAGCGGAAGAAAACCATTATTCTACTCGACAACATTATTCGCTTCTGTTTAAACGACATTTTCGGTGGTTTTTTTGACTACGAGGAGCTCAACGGCTATGCAATGAAAATGACCCGAGACGCCGAATACGACTTACGTCATGAAGTTGAGTACAGCTTGCTAGAGCAGATGTCTGAAGGCCTCAGTCAACGCCTAACCGCCTTACCAGTGCGCTTTGTTTACGAGCGAGATATGCCCGAGGACATGCTCAAATATCTCTGCTACAAACTCAAAATCTCTCACTACGACAGCTTGATTCCCGGTGGCCGATATCACAACTTTAAGGACTTTATCGCCTTCCCAAATGTTGGACGCGACTACTTGGAGAACAAACCGCTGCCACCATTGACCTGCGCAGATTTTGAAGGCTACGCCAACGCTTTTGATGCCATTCGCAATCAAGACATACTGCTGCACTATCCTTACCACAGCTTTGAGCACATCACGGAACTGGTACGTCAGGCGTCGTTTGACCCCAAAGTCGTCAGCATCAAGATCAACGTTTATCGTGTTGCCAAAAATTCGCGATTAATGAACTCACTGATCGATGCAGTGCATAACGGCAAGCGTGTCACCGTGGTTGTTGAGTTACAGGCTCGTTTTGACGAAGAGGCAAATATTGAATGGTCTAAACGCCTAACCGATGCAGGAGTGCACGTCATTTTTGGTGTGCCCGGCACAAAAATTCACGCCAAGTTACTCCTTATCACCCGCCGTGAAGAAGAGGGCTTCATGCGCTACGCGCATATTGGCACAGGGAACTTCCACGAGCGAACAGCCCGTGTTTATACCGATTTTTCCCTCCTCACGGCTGATCAAGAGCTCGCTGCTGAGGTAAGAGGGGTGTTTAGTTACATCATGAACCCCTTCCAGCCCGTTAGATTTCGTCACTTGATTGTATCGCCACGAAACTCTCGCTCACAACTATATCGTCTAGTTGATAACGAAATTGCCAATGCACAAGCGGGGAAAAAAGCCGCTATCACACTCAAAGTGAACAATCTTGTCGATAAAGGGCTGATCAGTAGACTTTATGAGGCAAGCAGTGCCGGGGTGACAATTCGCATGATCATTCGCGGCATGTGCTCGTTGGTACCTGGGTTAGAAGGACTCAGTGACAACATCGAAATCATCAGTATTATCGATCGTTTCTTAGAACACCCCCGAGTCTTGGTTGTCCATAATGATGGTGAACCGTTAGTGTATATTTCCTCTGCTGACTGGATGGAACGCAACATCGATAACCGTATTGAGGTGATGTCTCCTGTACGTGATCCACGCATCAAACAACGCATTATCGATATTCTCAACATCCAGTTTACTGATACAGTGAAGGCGCGCCGAATCGACAAAGAGATGAGCAATAACTATGTTGAACGCGGCAATCGGAAAAAAATACGTTCTCAGATAGCCATTTACGACTATCTTAAAAATGTTGAAAAACACACGCGTAAGCAAAAAGGGCAAGTAGAACAGAATGACAACAACCCATAGTCGAGATATTGCCGCTATCGACCTAGGCTCCAACAGTTTCCATATGGTAGTAGCCAAAGTCGTCGATGAAGATCTGCAATTAATCAGTCGCCATAAACAGCGCGTTTACCTTGCTGATGGCTTGGATAACGAAATGAATCTGAGCCACTCAGCGATGGAGCGAGGGCTTGAGTGCTTAGCCATGTTTGCCGAACGACTGCAAGGTTTTGAACCAGATAATGTTCGCATTGCGGCCACGCATACCTTACGACAAGCGCATAATGCTCATCTATTCTTACAACGCGCCAAGCAAGTCCTACCCTTCCCCATCGAAATAATTCCGGGAGAAGAGGAAGCGCGTTTAATCTATCTCGGCGTGGCACATACACAATTAGAAGTCTCCTCTAAACTGGTGGTTGATATTGGCGGTGGCAGTACCGAACTGATCATCGGTCGCGATTTTGAACCAGAGCTACTCAACAGTAAGCAAATGGGGTGCGTCAGTTTCACCAGTCGTTACTTTTCCAACGGAAAAATTACCAAAAAGAACATCAACAAAGCGATCACTGCGGGTGAGCAAAAGCTGGAATCCATCGCTAGCCAGTATCGCAAAAAAGGTTGGGAGATAGCCTATGGTTCATCAGGCTCCATTAAGGCGATTCACGAAGTACTCGTAGGCCTCGGGTTTGAAGATGGCATTATTACCCAAAATCGGCTCGGCACTTTGATCGACATGTTGTGTAGCTTTGATACTATCGATGACATTCAACTGGCCGGGCTCACTGACGAGCGAAAACCCGTTTTTGCTGCTGGGGTGGCAATCCTCATGGCGGTTTTCCAAACACTAAAATTGTCAGAAATGCACTATTCTGATGGCGCTCTGCGTGAAGGCTTACTCTATGAAATGGAAAGTGGCTTTGCTCGTTCAGATCTGAGAATGAGAACAACCGAGAACTTAGCCAAAAAGCACTTGGTGGATTTAGAACATGCTGCGCGTGTTAAAGGTTTAGCCGGTGAACTGCTTGAGCAAGCGCATAAAAAGTTAGGAATAATACGTGAGAGTGAATTGGCCCACTTATTGGAATGGGCCGCCTTGCTTCATGAGGTCGGACTGAGCATTAGCTTACGTGGTTTTCATCGCCATTCAGCCTATATCTTACAACACACGAATATGCCAGGTTTTAACAGTGAACAACAACTTCTGCTGGCCTCGCTCACTCGCTATCAGCGCAAATCCCTTAAGCTCACCGAACTGCCCGATTTCCACCTCTACAGTAGAGAACAAGTGATCAATCTTATTCGCCTTTTGCGCCTCGCCATTCTCATCAATGGTCAACGCAACGATGACCCATTGCCAGACTTTACTTTGGAAGTGAACGATGATCATTGGTTACTCAGCGGTAAAGACAAAGATTGGTTGGAGAACAACAAATTGCTTTCTGCCGATTTACAAAGTGAGCAAGAACGTTGGTCACAAGTGAATTGGAAGCTTGAGCTAAAATAATCCTCCGCAAGGACTGAAAACAAGGCTGTGTAAGCCTTGTTTTTTATAGGCCAACTTTTGCTAACTCTGCTTGGGCAAAATCACGGGTGATAGAAACATAGCCATCTTTTTCCACTAACGCTTGTCCCTGAGCAGAATAGATAAACTTAATAAACTCCGCTTCAATGGGACTCAACGGTTTATTGGGGTGTTTGTTCACGTAAACGTACAAGTAGCGAGATAGAGGGTAATCGCCAGTTAGAATATTTTCTCGACTCGGATAAACAAAATCATTACCTCGCTTCGCAATAGGAAGTAGGCGCACACCCGCCACACGATAACCCACACCAGAGTAGCCTATGCCACTGAGCGTGGAGGCCACCGATTGCACTACCGAAGCCGACCCAGGCTGCTCATTCACTTGGCTTTTAAAATCGCCGCCACACAGGGCGTGCTTTTTGAAGTAACCGTAGGTTCCTGATACCGAATTGCGCCCAAAGAGCTGAAAGTTGCGCTTTGCCCACTCCGCATTAATACCCAGTTGCACCCACGTGCTGACAAAATCCTCTGCACCACAGCGTAAAGTTGCAGAGAAAATAGCGTCCAACTGCAGAAAGTTGAGACCTTTAACCGGATTATCTTGATGAACAAAAATACCGATGGCATCAATCGCAACTCGCAACGCAGTGGGTTTATAACCATGAGTTCGCTCAAACGCTTCCACTTCTCTTAAACGCATCGGACGGCTCATCGGACCAAACTGCGCCGTTTGTTCCGTCAGCGCGGGAGGTGCCGTTGAAGAGCCGGAGGCTTGCACCTGAGCATTAATGTTCGGATAAAGCGCCTTAAACTCTTCCACCCATAGCGTGGTCATCCCCGCGAGCGTATCCGAGCCGACAGATAACAAATTCCCAGAAACACCGGGAAGCTTTTGATAAGGTTGCAACGGTTTATCCAATGCCTGAGCACTCGCACTCATTCCACCCATCAAAACTAAACTCAACCACCATCGTTTCATTTCGCCACCAACTTTGCCGGTAAAACGAATGAAAACTTACTGCCACTGCCAACTTTACTTTGGATATCCAAATGTGTGTCGTGATGAGTCAAAGCATGTTTTACAATCGCCAGACCTAAACCACTGCCCCCGGTGTCGCGAGAGCGTGCTTTGTCAACACGATAAAAACGCTCTGTCAGACGATGGATATGTTGCGGTTCAATACCATCACCACTGTCTTCCACTTCTAGGCAAGCACCCTTGCTATTGCGATACCAGCGAACCTGTACTTTTGCACCAGCTGGTGTGTACTTTACGGCATTGTATACTAGGTTCGAAATAGCACTGCGCAGTTGATCTTCATCGGCATAGACTTTGAGCGCCTTATCCACTTGGAAAGAGATGGCGTGCTGATTCTCACCACTCAAACTTACCGCTTCTTTCTCTAACACTTCCAGCATGGCAGGCACATCAACCACTTCATCCAACTCATGGATTGGCGACGCTTCGATCTTGGACAAGGTTAACAACTGATTCACTAAACTGTTCATTCGATTCAGTTGTTCCGTCATCACACGATGGGCTTTAGCCCACATGGGGCCAACCAACATGTCCGGGTCTTCGGTCATTTCGAGATAACCCTGAAGCACCGTCATTGGCGTACGTAACTCATGGGAAACATTAGCAAAAAAGTTTCGACGCATGCCTTCTAGCTGTTTCAACTGCGTCACATCACGCACCACCATCAAGTGCTCGCCTTCAGTATAAGGAACAATACGCAGTTCCAGCGTACGTTCAACGTTCAGTGGCGAACACATTTCCAACGGTTCAGAAAAATCATTGCCAGAGAGATATTTAATAAAGTCAGGAGTACGAAGAAGATTAGAAATAGGCTGACCAGAATCTTCAGGCCAATGGAAACCTAATAGATGTTGCGCCAGTTTATTGCACCAAACAATGTTGCCCTCCGCACGAAACACCACAACCGCATCAGGCAACGATTCTGCCCCATTGCGGAAACGACGGATCAAATTCGTCAGTTCTTTGCGCTTGCGTCGCTGTCTTTGCTGCAAGCGATAAAGGCCATTAAACAGAGATTCCCAATTGCCACTGCCCGACGGCGGCGTTAAACGCTTTTCATCCCAGAGCCATGCAGACAAACGTACCTGATTGTTTAAATGCCAACCAAGCTGCAAAGCCGTCGCCACCAAAAGCAGCCACGGCATATATCCGAATATCCACCCCACTATCACCCAGGGGGTGTAAAAAAAAGCCAGCTCCCATGCCAGCTTTTTCCAAGTTAATCTTTCAACCACTCACGACTCCGACATGGTATTTACGCTTTCGTAGAGAAACGATAGCCCGCGCCTCGCACTGTTTGAATCAGTTTATCATGCCCTGCATCTTCTAGCGCTTTACGCAGGCGACGAATGTGAACATCAACCGTGCGATCTTCCACATAAACATTGGTTCCCCACACATTGTTCAACAGTTGCTCACGACTGTACACGCGTTCTTGATGGGTCATAAAGAAATGCAACATCTTGAACTCTGTTGGCCCCATATCAACAGGCGAGTCATTGGCTGTCACACGGTGAGAAACAGGATCGAGTTTAAGCCCTTGAACATCGATCACATCTTCTAGTGCGGTTGGCGTGACACGGCGAATCACCGCCTTAAGACGAGCCACTAACTCTTTTGGCGAAAAAGGCTTGGTAATGTAATCGTCCGCACCGACTTCAAGGCCACGAACTTTGTCTTCTTCTTCACCACGAGCCGTCAACATCACCACAGGGATGTTACGAGTCAGCTCTTCACGCTTCATGTGCTTAATAAAATTGATGCCACTGCCACCTGGCAGCATCCAGTCCAGTAATACTAAATCTGGGAAGGGTTCAGCAAGTTTGTTTACTGCCGTATCATAATCTTCAGCTTCAACCGCCTGGTAACCTTTCTGTTCAAGCACGAAACACAGCATTTCGCGAATTGGCGCTTCGTCCTCTACTACCAGAATCCTTCTAGACATAATTGAATAACCTTATGTAAGTTTGAATAATTTATAGGCCCTAGCCCTTTGCAACTGAAAGCATTATCACGTTCAATTATGACACTTTTGTGACCTTTGCAAACAAATTTTCATATAACTGTCTTTGTTGATTCATCTTGTTTTTTTCCAACTCGATTAGGACAAGCTAGAAAAAATTGCCTATCATGTTGCCCCTGTATTTATCTTAGAGAAGCGCTATGTGGTTTAAAAACTGTATGGTCTATCGCGTGAATCGCGAGATTGAATTCAACGCAGATCAACTTGAAAAACAATTGGCAGAGTTCCGTTATACGCCTTGTGGCAGCCAGGATAAGCAAAAATTTGGCTGGGTAAGCGCGATGGGACGACACGGTGATATGATGACCCACGTGTCAGAAGACCGCATTCTTATCTGTGCTAAAAAAGAAGAAAAAATGCTGCCCGCTTCGGTGATCAAAGAATCACTGAATGCCAAAGTGGAAGCGATGGAAGCCCAAGAAGGCCGCCCGCTGAAGAAAAAAGAGAAAGAAACACTTAAAGAAGACATCATTATCGATCTTCTACCACGAGCTTTCAGCCGCAGTAATCACACCTATGTGCTCATCTTGCCAAAAGAAGGGTTTATTTTGGTCGATGCCAGCAGCTACAAAAAAGCGGAAGACGTGCTCGCACTGCTGCGCAAAACTATGGGTAGCCTACCTGTTGTACCTGCGATTCCAGAAAAAGCGGTTGAGACCACGTTGACTGAATGGGTAAAAACAGGCCAAACACCACAAGGTTTCCATTTACTCGATGAAGCCGAACTTAAATCTGTTCTGGAAGATGGCGGCATTATTCGCTGTAAGAAGCAAGAGCTCACCAGCGACGAAATTCTCAGTCATATCGCTGCAGATAAAGTGGTGACAAAACTAGCTCTCAATTGGCAAGAGCGATTGGAGTTTGTTCTGGCCGATGACGCGAGCATCAAACGTTTGAAGTTTTCTGATGAATTACGCGATCAGAACGACGATATTCCGCGAGAAGATCAAGCAGCACGCTTTGATGCAGACTTTTCTCTCATGTGTGGCGAGCTGTCTGCATTTTTGCCTAATCTTTTTCAAGCACTGGGTGGTTTACCTCACCCTAACGCGTAAGCCTTTTCAACGCCTTCGCCGCAGAAGGCGTTTTTCTCTCTTTTACCTAGTCAATGATCACAATTTGGCGTAAAATTTGCGCCCCGATTCCATATGGTGGAATCGTACTGACCTGTGATCAGATAAAAAGAGAATTCAAGCAATGACATCAAATACATCCTTTGTTCCTGAGCTATTGTCGCCTGCGGGCAGCCTAAAGAATATGCGTTACGCATTTGCTTATGGCGCTGACGCGGTTTATGCAGGGCAACCTCGCTACAGCCTTCGTGTTCGTAACAATGAGTTCAATCACGAGAACCTAAAAATTGGTATCGACGAAGCGCATGCCTTAGGTAAGAAGTTCTATGTGGTATGTAACATTCAACCACACAACTCTAAGCTAAAAACGTTTATCCGAGATTTGAAGCCGGTTGTGGATATGGGCCCAGATGCGCTGATTATGTCTGACCCAGGCTTGATCATGATGGTGCGTGAAGCCTTCCCTGATATGGCGATTCACCTTTCGGTTCAAGCCAACGCGGTGAACTGGGCAACAGTCAAGTTTTGGGCTTCATATGGTGTAGAGCGTGTCATTGTTTCTCGTGAGCTATCACTCGAAGAGATCGAAGAGATTCGTCAACAGTGTCCAGAAACAGAACTCGAAGTGTTCGTCCATGGCGCATTGTGTATGGCTTATTCAGGCCGTTGCTTACTGTCTGGCTACATCAACAAACGCGACCCTAACCAAGGCACTTGTACTAATGCTTGTCGTTGGGAATACAAAGTTGAGCAAGGCAAAGAAGACGATGCTGGCCAAATTGTAGAACAATTTGATCCAAATGCAGCGCAAGCGATTGAAGTACAAGAAGAGCGCCCAGAAACCACTATTGGCCGTGGCAAACCCATCGATGATGTTGTTCTTCTATCAGAAAGCCATCGCCCTGACGAAAAAATGGCAGCATTTGAAGATGAACACGGCACCTACATCATGAACTCAAAAGATCTCCGTGCAGTTCAACACGTCGAGCGCTTAACCCAAATGGGGGTTCATTCTCTGAAAATTGAAGGCCGTACTAAATCCTTCTACTATTGCGCGCGTACAGCGCAAGTTTATCGCAAAGCCATTGATGATGCGGTAGCGGGCAAACCATTTGACGAAACGCTAATGGGCACTCTAGAAAGCCTTGCTCACCGTGGATACACAGAGGGCTTCCTACGTCGCCACACGCATGACGCATACCAAAATTATGACTATGGTTACTCCGTTTCCGATGCTCAACAGTTTGTTGGTGAGTTTACTGGCAAACGTCGCGGTGACTTGGCGGAAGTAGAAGTGAAAAACAAATTTGTTCTGGGTGATAGCCTAGAGTTAATGACGCCAAAAGGTAACGTTGTTTTCACTCTTGAACAAATGGAAAACCGTAAGTCTGAGTCAATTGACGATGCCAAAGGCAACGGTCACTTCGTCTTTATTCCAGTTCCACAGGATATGGATCTGAGCTACGCGTTACTTATGCGTAACCTAAACGAAGGTCAGGATACCCGTAACCCAACAGGTAACTAAGCTATGGCATTGCTTATCACGGATAAGTGCATCAACTGTGACATGTGTGATCCTGAATGCCCAAATGGGGCAATTTCAATGGGCGATAAGATCTTTGAAATTGACCCGAACCTCTGCACCGAGTGTAAAGGGCATTACGACAAGCCGACCTGTCAGTCGGTTTGTCCTATTACAAAATGCATAATTACGGATCCAAACCACATCGAAACGGAAGAGCAACTGCTTGAAAAGTTTGTCATCATCCAAGGCTTAGCCTAATCGATATCAAATAAAGCGCCAATGAGCGCTTTATTTATTTCTCACGTTTCTGCTTTAGTACTGTCACACATTCCTCAGAAATAGGCGCTGGCTCCTGCGCTTTTTTCGCCGGTGGTGTTGGACGCTCTATCCAACTCAACACTTCTTCACCACACCCATCCCCCTCCGGCGGCAAAGGTTGCTCAACACAGTCATCGCTTCCTTGTGGGCAAGAGAGTCTCACATGCATGTGTGAAGAATGCCCCCACCAAGGCCTTACCTTTCTCAGCCACGACCTATGACTGGATGTTTCCATTTGACATAAACGTTGCTTGATAACGGCGTGGACAAAAATTCTCGCTACCCTACCATTTTCGGCTGCGGCTCGGATCAACTCGAATTGCTCCTCACGCCATTCATCGGCACGAATTGTCATGGTATCGAAATTGACGACACTCGCTGTCTTGGCCTGTTCAAGCTCATATTTATTCAAAGGAGAAGTGTTTAGCTTAAGCCACACATCAATATCGAGTCCGGTTTGATGACTCGCATGACCAAAAGAAAAACGGCCGCCTCGTGGTAAGCTGACATCCGCAATCATTAGAGTAGAAGCCAAACGTGTATCCGCGTAATAGCCTAACTCTTGTATAAAAGTGACTGTTTCTGGATGCGCAAAGTAGCGATTACGCTCTGCACGCACAACTTGATACCCCGCCCCCTCTAGTGGCAAAGCGATACCACCATCTAAACAGCCATTTGCGTACGATCCTATCGATTGAGCGCGTTCACGTGTTGGTGTCGTCACCAGCTCCCACGCTGTCATTTGCAATGCCCAAATAGGTATTGAATACATCGCGCACAATGATGCCAGTATTTTAGTGAACATCCATTGATCCTTGCTTATTGTGAAGAGAGGCTTCTACAGCATATTGCTGCTGGGAAGTCATGTTCTCAATTGAAGCGAACAAAAGCGTGAAATACAAGTAACAGTGACATCCATCGTCTAAAGGATTGGATGATTAGGCAACGATTATCGGTATAGGAATGGAAAAGAATCGAGTAGGAGGAGGCCTCACGGCCTCCATCCTCTCACACCACCGTACAAGCGTGGGTCGCATACGGCGGTTCCGAATATATCTTTAGTGACTCATACCCATCTCTCAATGAGTACAGTCCCCTCTCCTCGAACCATTTGATTGGCATTGCGTGATTCACCTGGGGCGAGAGGGCTAAGTGCCACCACCCTTTATCTGACATCGCCAGCTTCCACGCATTTCGCTCTGTTACACCTTGTCGTTGTAACCATGTCGCTATGCTGTATCTGCGTT
>NZ_NPKW01000739.1:0-565 GCF_002265885.1 Vibrio sp. 03_296 | reverse complement strand
TGCTTGTGGATAAATGGTCGGTTTTGCATAAAATTCAACCAGACCTACCTTCGCAGCTGTGAACTATAGCAGTGGACGGTAATATCAGCAACGAGCATTGCGGCAAACGATGAAATTTTTTCGTGTTTCATTCAATTTTGCGTTTGCTAACTGATTGTTTAATAAACAACGATTGAGTTATTAGTAACCTGTGAGTAACTTTGAACTGCTCTATTACACGGTCAGCAAAAAATTCTACGGTTTTACCTAGTCGTGGAAAACCGCTAAAATGTGCGGCTTTGCGAACAAATAGCACAAGTTTGCCATAATAATGACTTGCTCGATGCTTGTATCACAACAAGTCAGCAGACCCAGCAAATTTACCTTTAGAATAGCGCCATGAATGAAATAAGAACTAAAGTCCAAATCGTCGATATTGATGAAGATATGGCAGGGCAGCGTATTGATAATTTTCTACGCAACCAACTGAAAGATGTTCCGAAAAGCATGATTTACCGAATTGTGCGTAAGGGAGAAGTGCGCGTAAACAAAAAGCGAGTTAAGGCCGAATATAAATTTGGCTGCT
>NZ_NPKW01000738.1:0-1722 GCF_002265885.1 Vibrio sp. 03_296 | reverse complement strand
TTCACCTGAAGTCGCGTCTACAGATAGTGCAGCTGTAGTTAGCGCATCGTGTGAACGACGCATGCCACGCTTAGAACGTGTCTTACGGTTTTGTTGTACGGCCATTGACCCTACTCCTATGTTATGGTTCAGCTTAAAGCTTAGCGCTTTAGGCTTTTTAAAACGTCGAACGGATTTGGTTTTGTTTCCTTACAATTTCTTCAGGAATCTTCACCAAAAACCATTGTTATTTGAATCAACAGCTGCAATCCGCTTCGTCATGCATTGCAATTTGAGGTAATTCTAAGATGAACTCATCTTCAACAAGTTGAATAAGGTCGACTTCGCCATAATTCGTTAAGATCTACCAAATCGTAACATTCTTGGGGCATCTTGCTCACTTTTCTACACTGTAGTAAGGAGTATAAGTGAACTCTACTTCACACAGATGCGTGAGGTCTCATACAACGTTGACATTCTAAACGACTCGTATGTTAGCTTTACCAGAGATAACAACAAGTCGCTGTTCATCTATCTCAAATGACAAATAGACTTCTGCGTCGCGTTTTACGCCTTCGGTCATTTCAGCTAGACGCTTAAACAGACTGGCTTGGATGATGCCATCGTAATCCAATCTCTTCTGCGCGGCTTTGGCTGGATCCACCGTTCGCGGTCTTATTTTTACCTTTTGCATAGGGCGCGAATAATAATCTTCCAAAAAAGAATTTATGTCAAAGGAAAAGGCAAAAAAGTTGTACTTTTTTGCGCTTGTTATACAGAGCATTAGCATGCTCCAACGGGAATCCGTTATGCTATGAAGAATGCTCCGTCAAATTGTAAGCCAAAATGGAAAATTACCAACTAGTTTTAGCGTCTACCTCACCATTTCGTCAGCAACTGCTGGAAAAACTGGCAATTCCTTTTTCAACTCTCTCTCCAAACTGCGATGAGACCCCACTGGAAGGCGAGTCCCCACAACCAGTTGGTCTTGAGACTTGCCGAAAGCAAAGCGCAATCGTGTCAAATCAACCAACCAAGCTTGGTGATAGGCAGCGATCAAGTGTGCGTTATTGACGGTAACATTGTGGGTAAACCTCATAGTCGACAAAATGCCATCGCACAACTGACCGCTCAAAGTGGCCAATCCATTGTGTTTTATACTGGGTTGGCGGTTTACAACAGCGAAACCGGAGAAACACGCTCTTTGCATTGATTGAGTTCAAAGTGCATTTTTCGCCCAACTGACCCAAGCTCAAATTGAGCGCTATGTGGATAAAGAACAGCCATTCTTCTGTGCTGGCAGTTTCAAAAGTGAAGGATTAGGGATTGCTTTGTTTGAAAAGTTAGAAGGCAAAGATCCCAATACCTTAGTTGGCCTCCCCTTAATCGACCTCATTGACTTACTAGCTCAACAAGGCATGCACATTTTGGTGATACAAAGAAAAGGAGTGATTCGCTCATCCCTTTTTCCTTATCGTCTGGTTCGCAATGACTGAACGGACCTTTTCCAACTGCTCTCCCATCGGCGCGTTGATTTCCATTGGTTGGTTCTGTCGCCGGATGTGTAAAGCGAATGTTGGCGGCATGAAGGAACAAGCGGTTCAGTCCATGCTGAGCAGTATAAGCATCGAAACGTCGATCGCCGTATCTGTCATCCCAGGCAATGGGGTGCCCACTATATTGAGTATGAACTCGAATTTGATGGGTTCTTCCCGTAATAGGGYTAGCTTGGAGCAGCGTCGC
>NZ_NPKW01000737.1:0-559 GCF_002265885.1 Vibrio sp. 03_296 | reverse complement strand
GTGGGTTTGATACAACTTGCGTAAAGCCACAATCAGAGATTCATCAATGTCTCCCTGTCCATTTTTCGCCAAGATTTGAGCTTCAAACGCGTCAGTAAACTGCTTCATGGATGATTCAATTTTCTCAAGGCGGCGATCATCTTCTCCCCCTGGCGTTTCGAGTTTACGCACCTCGCGTAGTGCAGCGGGCAAAATTCCACCTTTATTGTCTCGATAGTCTTGTGCTGCGCCTTCTACGCCTGTCACAACCCCCATAGCATCACGGTAGACGTCTCCCGCTTCATCCACCAAAATTAAGTAGTAAACCACTTCAGGTACATCGTCTTGACGCACTTCATTGGCCACCGCATGTGATTCAGTTACCTCTACCCATATTGTTGCCACCATCACCAGCATAATGGCCAATACACTGCCAAAACCGGCGTATAACTTTTTTCTTACTGACATCTTCACTCTAAACTTCCTTACGATGAATCTTTCTCACGTAAAGTATATCGACTACATTATCAAATAGTTGAGTGTTGTAGCTCGCAGCAAAAAAAACCTCCCGAAAAGGGAG
>NZ_NPKW01000736.1:0-492 GCF_002265885.1 Vibrio sp. 03_296 | reverse complement strand
GCGCATCTGCCACGAATGCGATGCCACTTTAGTGGACCCAGATAAAAAGCTCAAAGAGGCGTTAAATCTCAAAGATGCGTTGGTGTTTGAATGTCTTGAGATGGTGTTGAGTGTGCATAAAAATCCTGAAGGCAAATCGCAGCTAAAAGTCAGCTATCTTGGCGATAATCAAGCCCAGGTGCATGAATTTTGGCCTTTAACCACCGCCAAACAGAAATTGCTGTTTAAGAATCAGTTTGTGCGACCTCACTTGGCGGACAAACATCGTCCTTTCGAAGAGGCCTCGCCAACTAAAGTGGTGGCTCACCAGCATCGATTCCGACCAGCCACAATTTGTCATTGCCCGAAAAGCGGCGTTTTGGAAGATGCGCGATAAAATTTTTGAAGATGAACTGCAAGAGCGCTAGCCAGAGTTCGGAGAGCGGCAAGGTTCACTTTCGATTCATCTTTATTCATTTATACTCGGCTCACACTCTTTACCAAGGTAAGAAC
>NZ_NPKW01000735.1:0-864 GCF_002265885.1 Vibrio sp. 03_296 | reverse complement strand
AATGCAGGTCTTGAGACTGTGAAATCCTTGAGTCATGGCAATAGCACAGTACAGAGCGCTTTAGGTAATGCTAGTCACCTTATTTCCACGACAATCTCCCTTTATTTAACCAAACTACAACTATGCGCAGTTTTTGGTTTCTGCTGTCGTGCCCGCGATTTGGACAATCATGATCGTTGTCTGTTCCATTCTTATTCTCGCCGCCAATTTGCGTGTCTATGCGAGAAAACCGGAACATCTTGATCGATGGCTTGGCAATCAACCATTCAAAGTCATCAGCAAAACACTCGCGGTCTTATCTGCCCACTCTTTCCTCTTGTCATTGGTTTTGCTTTCCTATTTTGGTTCTATTTCATGCTTGATTGGCCATTCCAAGGCCATTTACTTCCAATCATGATCGCGCAGTTAGCCACCACCATCGCTTGTATGATCATGGGTGCATTCTTTTTCTTCATGACATTGGATGCAGCGCGAGCCATGAGTTTCGCCGGCGCATTACCGCCCGAGCTCGCATTTATGGGCATTACGTTTCCCAGTCTCAGACATGGGTTCATTGGCGCAATTCTGGCGTAGCTTACTGCCTATCAGTCACTACATCGAAGTCCAAGTCGCACAAGCCAGTTACGGGACGAGCGCGTTAACTTCACTCTCTCATTTGCTACCTATGGCCGGTTACGYCGCCCTGCCTTTTGGCTGTGGTGCTGGCAAAACGCCATCTAAAGAAAACGGAGGCGACAAATGTCCCTGTTTGAGTTGTTCAAAGCGGAGATAAAAGCCCTTTTCACCAACCCGGTAGTGACACTCACTGTCTTTGGTGGTGTGGTTTTCTATTCGTTCCTATACCCTCTTCCGTACGCGAATCAA
>NZ_NPKW01000734.1:0-346 GCF_002265885.1 Vibrio sp. 03_296 | reverse complement strand
TTTAAGACTAACAGCCGATGACAGAGCAAATTCAAGAGCGCACTAAAGCTCAACAATATAACTTCAACAAGTTACAAAAGCGTATTCGTCGTAATACAGGCCAAGCGATTGCTGACTTCAACATGATCGAAGATGGTGACCGTATTATGGTGTGTTTGTCTGGTGGTAAAGACAGCTTTACCATGTTGGATYATTTGATGAGCTACAAAAAGTGCCCCAATCTCCTTTTCTCTTGTAGCTGTTAACCTTGACCAAAAGCAACCTGGCTTTCCAGCGCATGTACTGCCTGAATACCTAGAAAGCTTAGGTGTGGAATATAAGATCGTAGAAGAAGATACTTACTCGA
>NZ_NPKW01000733.1:0-1024 GCF_002265885.1 Vibrio sp. 03_296 | reverse complement strand
CAATAAGCTCCTTAAATAATGAAGTTAATACATTAAACATAGTGTTCACCAGCAAACGAGGTTAACTACACATGAAGTCAATTTACGCCATTTTACAACGGTGAGAGGAAGATTAATATCATCACTTGTCGTCGTTTCTTCAAGAATTTCGATCACCTCAGAGCTTGAGAGCTCATGGCCCATCAGGAAGAGAGCCAACATTAGCGTCGGCTTTAGTTTTTGTGTCACTGGCTTCATCGAGAATGTGTTCAAAGCGCTGTCTTATCATGGCAATTTCATGTTCAACAAAGCCACGACCCTCTTCATCGCCTTGGTTTTCTTCTGGAGCATTATCGAATTCAAGAAACAACAAATTATCGTCAAGGCGTGTATTTACCAACCTTTCTGGCAGCCATTCTTCTCCCATCACAACATCGGGATCGTAACCGTCTGGTCAGGCTAAGGTAGAAAGTTTCAGTTCTGAGGCTTTCACATAAATTCAATCAATGACAATATCTACTAATTGTAACGGCTAATTGATAATGAACATAAGAGCTTTTCTTCTGTTTGATGAATTAATCAGCGTAATTAACTGGAATTTAAACAAAAATGAAAAAGAAATGGCTGGCTTTAAGTCTAATTGTTGGCTTAGGTGGGACACAAAGCGCTTTGGCTGCAGAAGAGGAACACGGGCATCGCCGCAATGTACCGCACAGCGTCGATTCCTTTTGATACGCAAGGAGGCGATCAAACCGTTAGTACCTTTGTACCTTATGATGTTTTTTGACAATGAATATGTGTTCGATTCGCGGCATCGAAGGGGGGGCGTACTTGTGGCAGTCAGAAGAGCAACAATTGCAATTTAATGCGCTGACGCGTCTACGTTTTATCGATATTCCCAAGATTGCACAAAACTCTATCGAAGGCGACAAAGCGGATTTCGGTGGACAATTGAAATATCAAATAGACGACCAGTGGCGTTTTGAAGTGGAATTGATGTCTGACGACAGTTTCCGTTTTCACTCCAACTACCGCTTGGCTGCCA
>NZ_NPKW01000732.1:0-473 GCF_002265885.1 Vibrio sp. 03_296 | reverse complement strand
CGGTGTGGAAGCGTCTGAACAACTTGATGAGCAGCAAGTACAAGACGTGATGACCAAGCATGGCTTACTGGTGAAAGAGTATTTTGTTGCGGTAGGGCGCTTTGTTGAAGAAAAAGGGTTCCATGATCTGATTGATGCCTATGCGACAGTCTGGTTCCGCTCTGCCTTTGGTATTGGTGGGAGATACCGATCATGAAACGAAGTACAGCGCCGAACTAAAAGAAAAAGCACGCAACACACCAAACGTCTATATGACGGGTTTTTAATGGTGATGAGCTAAAAGCCGTCTTTTCTCAGGCGCGCGCCTTTGTAATGCCGTCTTATCATGAAGGGTTGCCTATCGCCTTACTTGAAGCCATGTCTTACTCGCTGCCAGCCGTTGTGAGTGATATCCCCGCCAATGCTGAAGTTGCGTTGCCGCAAGAAAACTATTTTCCAGTGGGGGATGTGGTGGCGCTGGGGGAAAAATTAAA
>NZ_NPKW01000731.1:0-1011 GCF_002265885.1 Vibrio sp. 03_296 | reverse complement strand
GTCGTGGCGGTAGTGGACGATCATGCGCGTAAAATTCATGCAAGCCACGGCTTTAGTAGCCATGTGACCTTATTACGACCCAAAAGTGTTGGCCGCGTCAAACTGAACAGTGCAAACCCTTACGATGTGCTCCACAYTGACCCTGCGTTTTTACGCTATCCAGAAGATATGGAAATCATGATCAAAGGTTGGAAAAACAGCAGACAAATGTTGGAGAGCTCGGCGTTTGATGACATTCGAGGGGAGAGCTTTTATCCCGTTGATGCCTCGGATGACAAAGCGATAGAGCAGGACTCGACACCGTGCTGATACACAATATCATCCGGTTGGCACGTGCAAAATGGGCGTGGCCAGTGATCCGTTAGCCGTGGTTGATCATCAGCTTAGAGTCCATGGCTTGGCGGGGCTAAGAGTGGTGGATGCCTCCATTATGCCGACCTTGATTGGTGCAAACACCAACGCGCCGACCATCATGATTGCAGAGAAAATCGCCGATGCGATTAAAGCCAACTATGCGGGTTTGGGTTGTGCGATAAAGGAAACGACGCCAGTGGCTTAAATGTTGTTAGGAGTGTCGTGGTCGACGTTTTAGAATAAAAACSRCAGCTGCGCTCAAGTGGCCAACAAGAAAACGCMCGCAATCATAGCGGGCGTTTGTCGCATAAGTTACGCATGGATTGAGTTAGCTTGCGCTGCTATCAAAATCTTGTTTTGCGCCAAATTGACGCATTAGAATACGCCACACGCTCTTCTGCTGAGGGATAGACCAGTGGTGCGCCCAAGTTTCTCAATATGGTGTAAGCGTGGTAAAAGCCCCGCACCGTTGGCAATTTGAATCGCCAGACCAGGGCGTGCGTTGAGTTCCAATACCATTGGTCCTTCTTCTTTATCCAACACCATATCGGTGCCGACGATAACCCAGCCCGGTCATTTCCCACGCGCTGGCTGCYAAGGTCAACAAACGTTGCCAATGAGGCACTTGCAAGGTAGCAAGATCTTTTCCTGTATCTG
>NZ_NPKW01000730.1:0-607 GCF_002265885.1 Vibrio sp. 03_296 | reverse complement strand
CAAGGCAGAATATGAGCTGCTGGTGGCGCTTTCGTCTTATCCAAATCAGGTATTAAGCCGTGAACGCATTCTCAACATGATTAGCCATCGTGTTGACGCGCCAAACGACAGAACGATTGATGTTTTGATTCGTCGCATGAGAGCAAAAATGGAGTTTGATCCTAAAAACCCACAAATTTTTGTGACCGTACACGGTGAAGGCTACATGTTTGCAGGCGACTAGGCGTGGCTTAGAAAGACCAAAATTAAACAAACMAAAAAAGAGCGGATTAAGCTCTTTTTTTGTTTCTGCAGATCATGATTCATCATTTTGATGCGCGATTCTCTGCCATGATTTGTTCGTCAGTAAGGAGCAAATCTCGCATGCCTTGCCATAGCTGGCCGAGGGTTTCATACCAGTAGCGCTCTGTTTGCTCAAGGTAGATGGCTTTAGGGGCATATCTGTCCCAAGCTTGAGAGATGTTCTTTTGCGCAAGGTAGTTTGTTGGCGCGGGTAACGGCGTTATGCCAGCGTCATGAAACTCTTTCATTGCACGTGCCATGTGACTGGCTGAAGTGACCAAAACCAGCTGTTTTGACGCACAAATGTCCGCTGCTTGCGCAGCTT
>NZ_NPKW01000073.1:0-681 GCF_002265885.1 Vibrio sp. 03_296 | reverse complement strand
TGATCATTTCCATATTGGTTTTCCTTTGAAATAAGGAAGTATATAGAAACCAAGCTTCACTCGATAGTGTTTTGAGTTGGAGCTTATTACGATAAATTGGTATAACGCTGCGTTAAGGGGTGAGTGCCGCCTAAACCAAGTTTCCGCACACCACTTTCACCACAAAAATCACCGCAAACCAAAAATGCCACGCGGCATGAATCCCGCTTAAACGCCTTGTTATGTTTAAGACTCGAACGGTTAAGTTTTACGATACCAAGAGCTTAACTCGACTTATCTTTGAAAACCAAAGTTAGAAGCTAAAAAGCTGAATTAACTCATAAATTTGATTGTACTGACATTGAGATTTTAGTGTGAGAAACCGAAAGCTGGTGCTCAAACGTTGAAACTAACATCGCTTCATTCGACTCACAAACGCACTGAACTTTAATGAGGCAACTCTCTGAATTTTTAGCGCCCACGAATTGGAGTCCAGAAAACAGCGACCACTAAACGTAACTTGCCGAAAAGACCAAAATTAGAAAGCTGAGAAAGCAAAGAAAAGATGCAACCAACTGATTTTAAGTGATTAAACATAACGCCGCATTAAGGTGTGAGCAACGCTAACACGAAACAAAACCATACCACCATAAACACAAAACCCAACGATGACATCAAAATGACCAAGCGTTGGGAATCACT
>NZ_NPKW01000729.1:0-504 GCF_002265885.1 Vibrio sp. 03_296 | reverse complement strand
GCTCAGCGGCATCGTTATCCGCACTGCTGGATCGTTTGTTGCGCGCGATACCGCTTTTTGTTTGAAACGCTGATTGCCGCGCAAGCGAGCGGCAGTACCCAAGTGCAGCGACAGCAATGGGTGTGTGATTTTCTCGATGTGGTTGAAGAGCACCGTTTGGATTGGACGGCGATTGAACAAGTGCTTAGCCAAGTAAGCAAAGTCTCGGATCTCAACGCGCTGGATCATCTCGTGCCTCATGCGGCCTGCATTAATTGGCAAAAGGTGGCTGCCGCAGTGGCGTTGACGCGTCGTTTGCGGTGATCTGCTGGGGGCCGGGAACAGGCAAAACCACCACCGTCACGAAATTGTTGGCGGCGCTGATTGAGCAAGCCGGAGCACAAACGCCCACCATTCGTTTGGTGGCACCAACGGGTAAAGCGGCTGCACGTTTGACCGAATCCATCGGTAAAGCGGTGCAATCTTTAGCCGTAGAGCCGAGTTTAAAGGCGTTAATCCCCACAG
>NZ_NPKW01000728.1:0-992 GCF_002265885.1 Vibrio sp. 03_296 | reverse complement strand
TAAACAACAAAGCCACTCACGAGGAGTGGCTTTTTGCTATTCAAAGCTTATTGCTTAAAAGTGCATTCAAGCGGGATGTTAAAACCCGCGCATTTGAATGCGGCGTAAGAACTCGGTCATCACACGGTCGTAGAGTAAATCGCCAAGGAAAGCATCTTCAACGTGATGATCAATACTTGGGTTGTCATTGACTTCGATGACATACACTTGGCCATCCACTTCTTTGAGGTCAACACCATACAGACCGTTACCAATCAAGTTGGCGGCTTTGAGCGCAACATCAACCACGTTTTTCGGCACTTGTTCAATCAAGTTCAAACACCGGACGACACTCGGCCACTATTGTGGTGTTGGTAGATTTGCCAATGGCCGCGACTCATCATGTACTTACAGCTGAAAATCGCTTGGCGGTTCAAAATACCAATACGCCAGTCAAAGTCTGTTGGCATAAAGRCTTGTGCCAAAWTAGCTCACTTTTTCAAACAGTCGCTGCCGCTTCTTTTTCCAACTCTTCTTCGTTACGTACCTTCACCACGCCACGTGAGAATGCGCCGTCTGGAATCTTCAACACCATTGGGAAATCCAGCTCATTGAGCAGATCACTTTTCCATTCTGGGTCAAAGTTTTCAAAATAACGCTCGCTGGCGCGGGCACTTTGTTGKTTTTCAGCAATTCAGTGAGAAAGACTTTGTTGGTGCATTTCATGATCGACTCGGAGTCGTCCATCACGATTAGGCCCAGTTTTTCCGCTGTTTTAGCAAAACGGTAGGTGAAGTTACTGATGTTGGTGGTGCTACGAATAAACAAGCCATCAAACTCACCTAAACGAGAAATTTCATCTTTAGAGATGGTCTCTAAGTTCATCCCTAAGCGCGATGCTGCACGTTTAAAGCGTTTCAACGCTTGTGGGCATGAAGGGGGCATTTTTTCCTCTTCATCAATCAGCATCGACGATGTCGTAACGATATTTTTCTCTTGTTTAGGTTTACGCC
>NZ_NPKW01000727.1:0-738 GCF_002265885.1 Vibrio sp. 03_296 | reverse complement strand
GATCTGTCCCGCGGGGTGGATCGTATTTTCTCGGCCGTGGTCGCGCCCGCGCTAAGGTTTGTCTTGATTACGCAGCAAAACCTTGCCGCGATTAAGAACACCTCGCGCATTCTGCGCATGTTGACCTTTGAGTATGGCGTTACCCGAGAGCAGATTGAGTTGATTGTTAATCGATACGAGAAACGAGCATCAATCAAATTAAAAGACATTGAGCACACCATCACAGGCATTCCGGTTTTCATGATCCCGAATGATTACCGTGTTGCGATTGAAAGTGCCAATTTAGGGCGACCTTTTGTTGAGAACAAAAAAAACAGTGCGATTACCCGTTCCATTGTCGAGTTTTCTCATCACATCGCGAAACCTGAAGGAGAAGAGAAAAAAGTTGGCTCAAAGAAATATTTTCTTAGAGAGTGCGAAAATTTAGAAACGAAAGGACAAGGTTATGTTTTTTAAAAGAAAAAATATCAACCCAGAGTTTCAGGAAAAAGCAGCGGCATTAGAAGCGCAACCCAGTTCAACGATCAGTGATGAGGTTATTTCTGACATTAGAGTCCAATGTGCAGMCATAGACTCAAACAGAATACGAGCCGATGCAACAAGATAAAAAACTGCTGGAGCGTCAGGCGAAAGACAAAGCGGTTGAAGAGGCACGTAAACAACTCGAACAAGAGTTGGCGATTAAGCACTACTATCATCAACGCTTGTTGGAAACATTGGATTTGGGTTTGCTGTCGA
>NZ_NPKW01000726.1:0-899 GCF_002265885.1 Vibrio sp. 03_296 | reverse complement strand
ACGGCATGCACGAGGTAAAGTGCTGGCGCAACAAACAGGAATAAGAATTCTAGCGGTTCGGTGATCCCACCCACCACACAAGCCACCACACCAGAAATGAGCAGCGCTTTGATTTTGAGCGGTTTCTGGACGAGCACAGTGATACATTGCAAGTGCCGCGCCCGGAAGGCCACCTAAGAAGGTCGGCATTTTTCCTTGAGACAAGAACGCCGTCACTTCTGGTGTGAAGTTGGTCACTTCAGGGCAAGAAAGCTCAGAATAGAAAATGTTCAACGCTCCGGACACGGTTTGTCCACACACTTCCATTGTGCCGYCTGCTTCCGTGAAACGGATCAGTGCAACGAGAATATGGTGCAAACCAATGGGCAGCAGCAAACGCTCACCAGTACCAAAACAGCATTGGGGCCAAAAATCACCCCGCACCTTCAATCACATGACCGATGCCATTGATACCTGCAGCGAAGTAAGGCCAAACGAAAGGAATAAAAACACCCACCACACCCAATACGATAGCAGAGATAATGGGAACAAAGCGCGCACCACCAAAGAAGGCAAGTGCAGTCTGGTCARTTTTGAAGGTAGTAAAGCGTTGATGCAGCTTGGCAACAATGACACCAACGATCACTGCGCCAAGAATACCGGTATCAATAGATTCAATACCAATGATGCTTTTTACGCCATACGCCGCGCGCTCAGCTTGGCTATCCAGCACACCAGCCACAGTGAGAAAGAAGTTAATCGCCAAATTAAAGGCTGCGTAGCCAACAAAACCGGCAAAACCAGCCACACCTTTTTCTTCACGAGCCAAGCCGAGCGGAATAGCGACAGCAAACATCACTGGCAAATAGATGAAAGCGACCAGACCAATTTTGGTCATCCACATAAAGAGGTATTGCAAC
>NZ_NPKW01000725.1:0-876 GCF_002265885.1 Vibrio sp. 03_296 | reverse complement strand
ATAGGCGGCAGTTTGCGCCGTGCTTCTTGCTCGCTGACAGGCCATCACGGCGAGCAGCAGATCCGCACTTACCTGTTCGACAAATTGTTTTTAGGCGTGGATGGCTTTGATTTGCAAGCGGGCATTACCACGCCGGACAACCACGAAGCGCAAGTGAACCGCGCGATGTGCGATGTGGCGAGACAAGTGATTGCGGTGACCGACTCGAGCAAATTTTGGCCGGCAAAAATGCTTTGCATGATCCGCGCTGCCAACCAAATCGATGTGCTGGTGACGGACAGCCACATTCCTCATGCCACCCATGAAGCGCTTCGTAGCGATGGGGGTTGCAGTGATTCTCGCCGACCAAATGGCGCCAAACCGTAAGTTGAACTAGGACCAAACATGAAAACGCTACTTTCTTTAATTCAGCAACACAAAACAAGGCCACGCGAAGGGAATTTACTCGGTGTGTTCCGCGCATCCTTTGGTGTTGGAAGCGGCGATAAAACAAGCGGCGCGTGATGGTCAGTTGGTGCTGATTGAAGCAACCTCAAACCAAGTAAACCAGTTTGGCGGCTACACCGGGATGACACCACAAGTGTTTGCCGACTACGTAATGACCTTAGCGGAGCGTTTGAATTTTCCGAAAACGACGTTTGGTGCTGGGGGAGACCACCTTGGCCCAAACTGTTGGCAGCATCTACCTGCAAGACAAGCGATGGAGTACTCCGCGCAACTGATTCACGATTACGTGATGGCGGGTTTTAACAAATTCATCTCGATTGCATCCATGGCGTGTGAAGGCGATGCCATTCCCCTCAGTGAGCAAGTCGATGGCCGAGCGCGCTGCGCAGCTCTGTTTAGTTGCTGAGCAAGCATGGCAAGCGCGTGGTG
>NZ_NPKW01000724.1:0-709 GCF_002265885.1 Vibrio sp. 03_296 | reverse complement strand
GAAGGTCCGTCTTAAATGAATGGGCATAACGAATCCTCCATAGGCGTTGAAAGGATTGAACAGTCAACAGAGCTTTTCGGTATTTTTCCACCATAACACAGTTATTTAGCAGACAACGCGGCACCATCTATGATTTCCGATACAGCTCAACAAACCCGCTCTCGCGTCGCCATGCAAATTTGCTCCTTCTTGCCGATGTTTACTGGATCGATAACTGCCACACTGACACTGACACTGGCGCGCTGGATGACCCGTTAACTCTCGCTGACACTCGCCTCTCGAGGTTACTTGAGTATAACAACGCATCACGCGGTTATGCATGCGATTTTGCATCACAAACGCCAGCGGGGTCTGCCCCATTTGCTTTTGAAAATGCGATAAACGCACTGTCAGAGGAAAAGCCAGTTGGTGCGCCACTTCGCTCACGGGTAACGGTGTAGATAATAATTCAATCGCTTTCAACACCCGCCATTGTTGCCGCCATTCTTGGTACGACATGCCCGYATCTTGTTTAAACAAACGGGTAATGGTTTTGCTGCTGGCGCCCACTTGCTTCGCCAACTCGCCACAACTGGGCGCTAAGAAATCACTTTTTACCAGTTGCTGACTCCATTTCTTTAGCCGGCGATCGGTGGGCAATGGCAGACGATAATCGTGTTGCTGCGCAGCAAAGAACTCTCCCAAACAAGCGCTAGCGTGTGCGTCATCT
>NZ_NPKW01000723.1:0-768 GCF_002265885.1 Vibrio sp. 03_296 | reverse complement strand
CCGTTTATCCAACCCACGGTAATGACCTCGATGACATTACTTCGCGCCGCCGATATCTCGATGTATCGTGCCAAACAAGAGCGCAACTCGTTCAATATTTTTACCACTGAAATGCAAGAGCAGCATTTATACAAAACGAAAGTTGAACAACGTTTACGGTTTGCCATTGACAACAAAAATTGTTATGGTTTACCAGCCTCAGGTCGATATGGCTGGCAAGCTGCATGGTGTCGTAAGCCTTGGTTCGCTGGCAGGATCGAAGAGCTCGGTTTTGTCCCGTCCCGATCTGTTTATTCCTGTTGCCGAAAGTCTCGAGGACTCATGGTTAAACTGGGTAAATTCATCATTGAACGTAGTGTCAGTGATATTGCGACTTATGTATTACCACAACGTCAAGACTTGAATCTCTCAATCAACATCTCTGTAAAACAGTTTATTCAGCAGATTTGCTGAGCACCTTCTCACCACCATCGACGCAGCAAGACTCGATAGAAAASRCATTACGCTCGAAATTACGGAAAACTTGTTTATTGAAGATCTTGAGCAGTTCAAACCCATTTGTAACGAGATGAACCACCAAGGGCTTAAAATCTCTCTGGATGATTTTGGCACCGGCTATTCCTCGTTAAGCATGCTGAAAGATCTGCCCATTGATGAGCTGAAGATCGACAAGAGCTTTGTTGATCACATTGAGAATGACGCAAAGTCTTTCAACATGGTCAAAAACATCATCGCTGATCGGGAAAAACTTTGGCATGGCAGTGTTAG
>NZ_NPKW01000722.1:0-626 GCF_002265885.1 Vibrio sp. 03_296 | reverse complement strand
TTCGTCATAGTCAATTTCCGTCAATATTGCCCATTTCAAACCGGCAACCGTAACCGGACTATACGCAGACATGACTTGCACCCCGCGGTAGTCGTTGATGATCTCAAATCCCGCTCTGACCCATTAACGCGTTACGTGACAGCATTGCTGTCGATTTCTTGTCGGCCGATGGTTGAGCCTTTGCTGGCAATCTGTGCCAGAAGTTGCGACGAGACACCCGCCGATTTCATCACAGCCAAATAATCGTCAGGCGCTTCCAACAGAAAGCGAGACTGGCTACGCATTTTTTTGTCCGGGTCCAACTAGWGATAGCTTTCACCACTCTCACCCAAACCCGATGCAGCCCAATTTCCCTTGAAGGTCATGATGTTGTTGATTACATCCACTGGCATTTGGAAAATCAGCACACCCAAGCGCGAATTACCTTCCATTATTGGCGTAGACGATAAATGAGGCGGCCGCTTCATACGAGGGATAATACGGTTTGAAGTCATCAAGATAGTATTGATCCTTTGCTCAAAGCCGTCGCTTTTCTGTAGGCTTCTGCAATGCCCGTGTTCGAATAAGGCCCTTGCTTTAGATTGGTGGCAAAATCCAACTCTTTAAAGACGGTATAAACCACATTG
>NZ_NPKW01000721.1:0-749 GCF_002265885.1 Vibrio sp. 03_296 | reverse complement strand
CCAGAAATCGTCTGATGAACGATATTGAGTTTACTTTCGAAGTAACGAGCTCTCGCCTCAAAAATCTTTTTTGAATTKKCTGCGCCTCCAGCAATGTGTTTGAGATTGCCATTTTCTCGAGGTCACTTTCCCAAACAATCTCACTCGTATTATTAAACTCTGCTTTTAAACGACTCTCTTTTGCGACGGCATGGACAAACCGTCCTTTAAGAGATTCTAAACGCGACAAAGATTGCTGTTCAGAAAGCTGTATTAGTAGCTGGCCTTTCTCAACATAATCCCCTTCTTGGATCATTAAGCGTTCAACAATGCCACCTTCAAGATGTTGAATTGCCTGACGTTGGCTGCTTACGGACAAATCACCATAGGCGATGGCTGCACTTTCAAGTTTTGCTGTTGCCGCCCAGTAGCCAATGCCACCACCAAATAGTGCAATAGATAAAAACCCATAACAATGGGTCCTTGATATTCAGAGTATCTTGTGGCGAAAACGTTCTAACACGYCTAACGTCTCACCATTTCTCTGCGCTAATTGATTAGCCATGATTGACCCTCGGAATGTCTGTTTGACTCGATCCCATCAAACGCTTCAGTACTTCGTTCTTTTCGCCATACAGCTTAACTCGGCCTTCAGAGAGATAGAGCAGACGATCCATATTTCTCATCGTGCTCGGATTATGAGCGATAACGATCACGGTGCTTTTGATTTTTAAGTGAGTAATGACATTTTGATACGCCGCTTCTCCTTC
>NZ_NPKW01000720.1:0-853 GCF_002265885.1 Vibrio sp. 03_296 | reverse complement strand
GGCAGTTGCAGTCATTTTTGTCCTTTAAAATGGTTGCCTGAAGAATGGGGCATTATGTCATGATGAATTGTGAATGACGAATCTCCCTTTCGTACGGTTAACGGCAGTGTCGTAAAGGGAAATGTACTTAGCGTTTACAGGGGAATCTCAAAGATGACGAGCGATAAGACAAACTAAGGTATTGAGTGGCGGGCTGCCAATCGTTATCACTAGTAAAGTTCGCCACACAAAAACGCACGCAATGTTGATATTGGTTGTGTGTGCCAAATACCGTCCCCGGTAGTAGGCTAATTTTTTCTTTGCGACAATCGAGATACAACGCATGGCTATCCACCCCTTCAGGCAGGATTAACCACAGCAAAAACGACCCTTGATTGAGATGCAATTGATAGCGATTTTCCAGCGTGGGAATCTGATTTAATGCCTTGCTAAGCATGGCGTGGAAGCGCTTACTTTGACACTGGTATTGTCGACGCATTCTGGCGGTGTGAGCTCGGTATTTGCCCGTGGTTGAGAAACGACGCGATCGCAACTTTAGCATCAGGTTCAAACTGCCCATATTGTCACACAGCAAAAGCTTTTCAATCTGAGCCTGGTAGCGACCGGCTAACAGCCAGCCAATGCGCAAACGCGAATCTAAAGTTTTGGAGAGCGAGTTGACGTAAATGACGCGATTCGGCTTTGTCGAGTGTAGTTTTAGGGTCGGCAAGGGCTACTTCAAAACTCAATGCGCCAAATACGTCGTCTTCAATGATCGGCACATCATGGCTGATTTGTAAAAGGGCCAGACGTTTTTCCAGCGTCATGGTGGCGCCGGTGGGGTTGGTAAAATTTGGTGTGACTAAAATCGCTT
>NZ_NPKW01000072.1:0-25142 GCF_002265885.1 Vibrio sp. 03_296 | reverse complement strand
CCGTTAATAAAAACTGACGATGATCCGCCAGATATACTATCTGCTGGGCCTACACATACGATTGAATCGCCTTCGCGCGCAGCTGGAAGCCCCTCAATGAACACATTTGGAGAGCCGTTAACGATTGGTCCCCCCACATGGGGGACTTTACCCGTCTTTTAGGGCAGACGTGAAAATCGGAGATACGTGCCGCTGGCTTTTTACTCAATGTGCTCTACCTACGCAATGGTTTGAATGGCGAGATTATCAAGACCAAAGCAGTGAAGTAGCAATGCAATATGATTGGTTTTTGATTGGAATGCGAACGATAGCAACGATATATGTAACTGATAATTAAGTTTTTATTTCTAATTAAAACACGTAACGCAACTTTGGTGTTTTTGCCGCTGAATAAGAGGTTTATTGAAAGGTGGTGAGATTCTTTATACATAAAAAAACGGGAGCTCGGCTCCCGTTGTACTTGTGATACTTTTGTGGTGACTAAGCAACGTTATCCATCACATCGGTATGAGACTTTTTTGCCGCCAGATGCTCTGGCTCAAAGTCATCAACATTGATGGTGTACAGACGATGTTGCTCTGCTTCTTTGAGCAAATCGGCTTCATCTTGAGAAATAATGCCTTGTGCTAGCCCTTCCTCTGCAATGGCATCCAAACGTAAGAATGGTCGGCGCTTACCTTGCGCTTTACACACTTTGTCAAACACAGGTTCTGCTTGCAAAATCACAGACAGTGCTAGCTCAATCTTGCCTGCTGCGTTGTGCTCTGTTGGTTGCAAATACTGATTGCGACCAATGCGGCTACGTGTCGCGCTTGGGGTTTGTAGTATGCGAGCCACTTGGCTATCGATTTTGTCGCTTGGTGCTTTGCGCACACGGCCAAATGGCATGATCAAGACGCGCAAGGCTTCACCGATAATCGGGTTCGGGAAGTTAGCCAGAAACTCATCAATGGCCACTTCTGTTTGCTTCAAGCTGTCTTGCAAGCCCCAGTGAACCAAAGGCAGGTCTTCTACAGGGCGACCATCTTGTTCAAAGCGTTTTAAGGTCGCTGAGCTCAAGTAAAGCTGACTGAGGATATCGCCTAAGCGGGCTGATAGACGCTCACGACGCTTCAATGAGCCACCTAGCACGGCCATTGAAATGTCTGACAATAATGCCATGTTAGCGCTATAGCGATTGAGCTTCTGGTAGTAACGTTTGGTAGCGTCGTGCGTTGGGGCGCTCGAGCCAAAACCATCGGTCAAACCAAACCAAATGCTGCGCACAAGGTTGCTCATGGTAAAGCTGACGTGGCCAGCCAAGGCTGCATCGAACTGTTCTACCGCATCCGATTTGTCCGAGTAGGCGGCTTCCATCTCTTTTAGTACATAGGGATGGCAACGAATGGCGCCTTGACCATAGATGATCATAGAGCGAGTGAGGATGTTTGCCCCTTCCACTGTGACGGCGATGGGTGAACCTTGGTAGCCACGAGCAAGGAAGTTAGAGGGACCAAGGCAAATGCCTTTACCACCAACGATATCCATTGCATCGATGATGCTGCGTTGACCACGGTGAGTACAATGGTATTTCACAATCGCGGAGATGACCGATGGTTTCTCACCAAGGTCGATACCGGCAACGGTAAGGTTGCTCGCTGCGTCCATCACATACGCGTTACCACCTAAGCGTGCTAACGCTTCTTCTACACCTTCAAGATGGCCGATAGGCTGTTTAAATTGGCGACGAATGCGCGAGTAAGCACCGGTTGCCAATGCAGCGGACTTGATACCACCGGTTGAGTTTGAAGGCAGGGTAATACCGCGACCAACAGAGAGACATTCAACCAGCATGCGCCAGCCTTGGCCTGCCATTTTTTGGCCACCGATAATGAAGTCGATCGGTACGAAAATATTTTGGCCACGCGTTGGGCCGTTCTGGAATGGTACATTGAGAGGGAAATGACGGTTGCCGATTTCAACCCCTTTAATGTCTGTTGGGATAAGCGCACAAGTAATACCAAGATCTTCTTGCTCGCCGAGTAAGCCTTCAGGATCGCGAAGTTTGAAAGCAAGACCCAAAACCGTTGCAACAGGGGCAAGGGTAATGTAGCGCTTGTTCCATGTTAGGCGCATGCCCAAGACTTCTTTGCCTTCCCATTCGCCTTTACACACCACACCGTCATCTGGAATGGAACCCGCATCCGAACCCGCTTCAGGGCTGGTTAGGGCAAAACAGGGGATCTCTTTACCTTCTGCAAGGCGAGGAAGATAGTAATTTTTCTGCTCTTCTGTACCGTAATGTTGCAAAAGCTCACCAGGGCCCAAAGAGTTTGGTACGCCAACGGTCGAAGAAAGAACACCAGAGACACCAGTCAGTTTTTGCAGCACCAAAGATTGCGCGTAAGCAGAAAACTCAAGGCCACCGTATTTCTTCTTAATGATCATGGCGAAGAATTTGTGATCTTTGAGATATTGCCAAACTTCAGGAGGCAGATCGGCCAGCTCATGCGTCACTTGGTAATCGCTTACCATGGCACACACTTCATTTACCGGACCATCGAGGAAGGCTTGCTCTTCAGCAGAGAGTTTTGGTGCTGGAATGGCGTGTAGCTTTTTCCATTCTGGCTTGCCTTTGAAAAGCTCCGCTTCCCACCAAACGGTACCTGCATCCAACGCTTCTTTTTCCGTTTGGGACATGGCAGGAAGCACTTGCTTAAACAAGCCGAGCGCTTTTGCACTGATGAGCGATTGGCGTATAGAGGGCATAGCGAATACCGCCAGCGCTAAGAAGTAACTCAGCCAGCCGATTGAGCCGACGTAACCGGAGAAAGTTAACAGCAGCATCGTGGCGGTCAACAAGGTGACGGATTTGACTAATGACATTCGATGATAGAGCGTCACGCCCAATATCAAGGTCATCGCGAGTAGGGAGAGCAAGATGTCCATATGTAGGTTCCTTTTCAGACAATTCGTTGTGTTATACGTCTGTGTTTTGGTAAGAGGTCAAACCAGTTGGTTTAAGTGTAATCAAAATATTAAAGAAATGTAAAACACAATTCTGAGCAAAAAGTGATCTGAGTAGAGTGAAAATTCTAAAATTGAGATTTCCATGGTGATTTCCTAAGCAGCTTTGGGCGAATCGCTTTACAAATCCGCGAAAACTGAGGCTTCGGTGTCGACACTATTTCCTGTTTATGGGTAAACTCAGCGTATTGCTATGTTAGCTAGGCTGTCGCTCAGCAAACATCGACGTATAACGTGATAAACCAAGATAAAGAGAACATCGTATGTACCAAGATCTGATTAGAAATGAGTTAACTGAAGCTGCTGACGTACTAAATAAATTCCTAAGCGACGATCACAACATTGCGCAAATTGAAGCTGCAGCGAAAATGATTGCCGAATCTTTTAAGCAAGATGGCAAAGTACTGTCTTGTGGTAACGGTGGTTCACACTGTGATGCGATGCATTTTGCCGAAGAACTAACGGGTCGTTACCGTGAAAATCGCCCTGGTTACGCGGGTATTGCGATTTCAGATCCAAGTCATCTTTCTTGTGTCAGTAACGACTTTGGTTATGACTATGTATTTTCTCGCTACGTTGAAGCGGTCGGTCGTAAAGGCGATGTGCTGTTTGGTCTATCAACGTCAGGCAATTCAGGCAACATTCTGAAAGCGATTGAAGCGGCGAAAGCCAAGGGCATGAAAACCATCGCTCTGACGGGTAAAGATGGCGGTAAAATGGCGGGTCTTGCGGATGTTGAAATCCGAGTACCACACTTTGGTTACGCAGACCGTATTCAAGAAGTGCATATTAAAATTATCCATATCATCATCCAATTGATTGAGAAAGAAATGGAGTAATCTGTTCGGGGTAACCCGTATCGATTTTGTTCAGGGAGTTTTGTTCGATGTGTGAATTGCTCGGTATGAGCGCCAATGTGCCAACAGACATCTGTTTTAGTTTTACTGGCTTGATGCAACGAGGCGGTAAAACCGGACCACATAGAGATGGTTGGGGCATCACTTTCTATGAAGGAAAGGGATTTAGAACCTTCAAAGACCCAAATCCAAGTTGTGAATCGAAGATTGCGGAGTTGGTGCAAAGTTATCCGATTAAAAGTTGTTCGGTGATCAGCCATATTCGCCAAGCGAATCGAGGTGGTGTTTCTTTAGAAAATACCCACCCATTCACTCGTGAGCTTTGGGGGCGATATTGGACATTTGCACACAATGGCCAGCTCACAGACTATCAATCGTTGGATACCGGGCGACATCGTCCTGTAGGGCAAACGGACAGCGAAAAAGCGTTTTGCTGGCTGATGAATCAATTGGAACTGCGCTATCCTGATATTCCTCAGGATATGGAACAGGTGTTTGCTTACCTTGCCTCTTGCTGTGAAACCTTGCGAGAAAAAGGAGTGTTCAACATGCTGCTCAGTGATGGCGAGTATGTGATGACGTATTGTACCAACCATCTTTACTGGATCACGCGTCGAGCACCTTTTGGCAACGCCGCGTTGCTGGATGAAGATGTTGAGATAAACTTTCAAGAAGAGACCACCCCTAACGACGTTGTCTCTGTGATTGCGACTCAGCCACTTACGGGTAATGAAACTTGGCAGAGAATGAAACCTGGGGAGTACGGCCTGTTTCACTTTGGCGAGCGAGTAAGCAGTAACGCACATTTATTGCTCGATGTCCCGTTTGCAGCAGCAAAACCAAGCTGCCAAGCGCCGACGGAACCACTGGAATAAAACGGTATTGCGAGTTTGTATTGAAAATGGGTTGCGATAAGCAACCCATTTTTCTTTCGACGTAGAGTGACGACAATAAATCGCCTTACTCTGCAGCGTAACCAGCGCCGCCAAGGGGTTGGCCATCGAGATAGGCCACACCTTGTTGCATGGCAAGTCGCTCTTCTGCCATCCATTTCACCACTAAGGGATAGATGCTGTGCTCTTGCGTTAACACTCGTTCTGCTAGGCTTTGTGCGTCATCTTCTGCAAAAACAGGTACTTTCGCCTGTAAGATCACTGGGCCACCATCTAACTCTTCCGTGACAAAATGCACACTGGTGCCGTGTTCACTGTCTCCGGCATCGATAGCGCGCTGGTGGGTATGAAGGCCGGGGTATTTAGGCAAGAGGGAAGGGTGTATATTGACCATTTTTCCTAAATAGTGACGTACAAATTCACCACTCAGAATGCGCATGTAGCCAGCCAGTACGACGATGTCGGGTTGGTACTCGTCCATCGCTTTCATCAATTCACGATCAAAGCTTTCTCTATCGGTAAAAGCTTTGGGATCGATGTAGTGAGCGGGTACCGAAAACTGTTTGGCTCGTTCAAGGCCGTAAGCGTCGGCTTTGTTTGAGAAAACCGCACACACTTTGGCTTGGCTTGTATCACACTCGCATGCTTCAAGAATGGCTTGCAGGTTACTGCCGCTGCCGGAAATCAGTACCACGATTTTTTTCATAACCACTGTCCATTTACTGCTGGTTCTTAAGATCACTGTATTGCAAGAAAATACCTGCTTTTTGCAGGGGTTTCAGTGTGCCAAATAGCAGAATGAGGACATAGCGTCCTCATTCTGAAGTTATTTTAGGTTTTGCAGCTTAGTTGATTTCAACTTGCTCTTCGCCAGCTTCGGCCTGAGCAATCGCACCAATCACCCACGCTTTTTCACCTTCTTGTTGAAGCAGCGTAACCGCAGCTTCCGCTTGATCTTGAGGTAGTGCCACAATCAAACCAACACCACAGTTGAATGTACGGTACATTTCGCGCGTAGCCACGTTTCCTTTTTCTTGCAGCCATTGGAAAATGACTGGCCATTCCCAGCTCTTTCCATCGATCACCGCTTTGGTGCCTTCTGGTAATACGCGTGGGATGTTTTCCCAGAAACCGCCGCCAGTGATGTGCGAGATAGCGTGAATGTCATGTTGCTCAATCATTTTGAGTGCAGACTTGATGTAAATTTTGGTTGGCTCAAGTAGGTGCTCACCAATAGTGCGGCCTGCAAGCTCCTCATTTTTGTCTGCGCCAGACACTTCGAGGATTTTACGCACTAATGAGTAGCCGTTTGAATGTGGGCCACTTGAACCGACAGCGATCAATGCATCACCTACCGCGACTTTAGTACCGTCGATAATGTCTTCTTTCTCTACTACACCGACACAGAAGCCTGCAACGTCGTAGTCTTCGCCATCGTACATGCCTGGCATTTCTGCGGTTTCACCGCCGATCAAAGCACAACCTGCTTGAATACAACCTTCCGCGATGCCCGAAATAACATCCGCAGCCACATCAACATCCAGCTTGCCCGTTGCGTAGTAATCAAGGAAAAACAGAGGTTCAGCGCCTTGTACGATCAAATCGTTTACACACATAGCAACGAGATCAATACCAATGGTGTCGTGCTTGTTCATATCCAGAGCTAAGCGCAGCTTGGTGCCAACGCCATCAGTGCCAGAAACTAGAACAGGTTGCTTGTACTTCGTTGGCAGTTCGCATAAAGCACCAAAACCACCAATGCCACCCATTACTTCAGGGCGACGTGTACGTTTTACAGAACCTTTAATACGCTCAACCAGGGCGTTGCCTGCATCAATATCTACACCAGCATCTTTATAGCTAAGAGAAGAGTTGTTACCACTCACGGGGAAGTCCTCGGTTTGAAGTTGGATATGAAAACGGCGCTATTCTATCAGGGCTGGAATATAAAGAGCAAACGTTTGCGCAAGTTTTTTTGTTGTGCAATGTAACGAGAAATTCTGTACGAAATCGTTTATAATCGGCAAGTTTATGTAAATTTTATCTATATTGCCGGAGATGGACATGAAAGTTGTTGAAGTAAAACACCCTCTTGTAAAACACAAAATTGGTTTGATGAGAGAAGGTGATATCAGCACTAAGCGTTTTCGTGAGCTAGCCACTGAAGTTGGTAGTCTTTTAACTTACGAAGCAACTTCAGATTTTGAAACGGAAAAAGTGACCATTGAAGGTTGGAATGGCCCAGTTGAAGTGGATCAAATCAAGGGCAAAAAAGTAACGGTTGTGCCAATCCTACGTGCTGGTCTAGGCATGATGGATGGCGTGCTTGAGCACATGCCAAGTGCACGTATCAGCGTGGTGGGTATTTACCGTGATGAAGAAACATTAGAGCCAATCCCATATTTCAACAAGCTGGCTTCTAACATGGAAGAGCGTATTGCATTGGTAGTTGATCCAATGCTTGCAACGGGCGGCTCTATGATCGCAACGATCGATCTAATTAAAGAGAAAGGTTGTCAGCAAATCAAAGTGTTGGTGTTGGTTGCTGCGCCAGAAGGTATTGAAGCGCTAGAGAAAGCACACCCAGATGTTGAACTGTACTGTGCTGCTATCGATGAGAAACTGAATGACAAGGGCTACATTGTCCCTGGTCTTGGTGATGCTGGTGACAAGATTTTCGGTACCAAGTAATCTTTCCGATCTGTTTAATGCAAGTGAATAAAAAATGCCTGGTCACTGACCAGGCATTTTTTTATTCGGATTGCTTTACGTTCGGCGACTAAGGTGTGGATCACCGAACCTAGCTTCATTTAACAATTAGTTTTGTGCTTCTTCTTCCATCTGAGCGTTATCCACTACGTGGTTTTCACCCATGTCATGCGGAAGGATAAGGTTAAGAATAATCGCCACGATACCACATAGACTTACGCCCTGTAGGCTGAACTCGCCAATACCAAAAGCCATACCACCAATACCAAACACCAGTGTCACCGCGACAATCACAAGGTTGCGAGATTTATGCAGATCTACGTGATTCTTGATTAATGTATTAAGACCTACTGTGGCAATCGAACCAAAGAGAAGAATCATAATACCGCCCATCACAGGAACGGGAATGGTTTGTAGGGTAGCGCCTAATTTACCGACGAGCGCAAGAACAATAGCGGTGATGGCAGCCCATGTCATGATGACTGGGTTGTAAGCTTTGGTGAGCATCACTGCGCCAGTAACTTCACTGTAGGTTGTGTTTGGTGGTGCACCAACCATTGATGCAGCAATGGTGGCAACCCCGTCACCAGCAATCGTGCGGTGTAGTCCTGGTTTTTTCAGGTAGTTTTTACCTGTGACGTTAGAGATTGCCAACATGTCACCTACGTGCTCTACCGCAGGAGCGATTGCAACAGGGATCATGAATAGAATCGCATTGATGTTGAACTCAGGTGTGGTGAAGTTTGGCATGGCCAGCCAAGCGGCTTGAGCCACCGGTGTAAAGTCAACCACTCCGTAGAATAGTGAAACCGAGTAACCTGCCAAGATACCACCGACGATAGGAACCAGCTTTAGGAAACCTTTTGCAAATACGCTCAGCGCAATCGTCGTGAAGAGTGAAACTGCGGAGATGATGATTGCAGCATCACCATTGATGAGTTGAACCGCACCATCACCAGTTTTACCTACCGCCATGTTGACCGCCGTTGGCGCAAGACCAAGGCCGATAACCATGATCACCGGGCCGACGACGACAGGTGGTAAAATTTTGTGAATGAAGCCCACACCACGTACTTTGATCATCGCGCCAAGTGCAACGTAAACCAAACCTGCTGCCATTAAGCCACCCATGGTTGCGCCAATACCCCAAGTTTGAATACCAAACATGATTGGAGCAATAAAAGCGAAAGAGGAGGCTAGAAAAATGGGAACGCTTCGTTTGGTGATCAATTGGAATAATAAGGTGCCGATACCTGCACCAAATAAAGCGACGTTAGGGTCCAATCCGGTCAGCAAAGGTACAAGTACCAAGGCACCGAATGCGACAAATAACATTTGTGCACCCTGTAAAGCATTTTTCATAAAGGCTCCCTATTAATAACTATGCAGATAAATTCGCGGGATTCTATCACTTTGCAAACGTTTGCTAAGTATTTTTGATCAATTTTTTGCTAGATTGCTGCTGTTTGTCCGTAAATCAAACGAATTGAGAGCTTTTTATTCACTTGACTGAGAAGTGCAGTAAAAATCTGCTGTTTTCTTGCTCATGATGGGAGAGTTGCTTATCATCTGACATCTCAAGAAGTAACTTAGGACTTATATGCGTTATTTAGCTCTATTGATGATCGGGTGTTTATCGCTGCCCGCTTATGCATTAACTCAGGTGGATATCTACCGCACAGAAGTCGCGATTGACAGCACAAAAGACAAAGGTGAAGAGTTAGCTCGTCAGCAGGCAATGAAGCAGGTTATTGTTCGAGCATCCGGTTACCAAGACTCGGTTGATAATCCCGTTGTGACAAAGGCACTTCAATCCAGCGCCCGTTATATTTCGCAATTGAGCTATGGCAAAGAAGGGGATGTCATGACCCTGAAGTTGCTTTTTAATGATGCGCAAATTCGCTCGCTATTAACGCAAGCCCAACTGCCTTTTTGGTCAACAAACCGCAATAATCTGTTGGTTTGGTTGGTGGAAGAGCAAAACTATGATCGCAAGATCGTGTGGGAGCACTCGGCGAGCAGCGTTTCTGACCAATTGAAGCAAGCCGCTCGTGATCGTGGTTTGCCATTGACGTTGCCTGTAGGTGACTTTGACGATATTACCGGTATTGAAGTGTCGGACTTGTGGGGAGGCTTTGCCAAACCGATCAGTTTAGCCAGCGGTCGCTACCCTGTGGATGGCGTGTTGGTGATTCGTGCTCAAGGTAATTCACTGCGTTGGAACTTGTACGATCAATCTCCTGGCGCTATCGTGCGTTCGAATGTTGCGCCTGTCACCGGAAGTGCCAATGGCGGTGATGCAGCGACACAACTGATTAACGCTGTTGCCGATTTTTATGCTAAACGTAGCGCCGTCGTTGTTCTTGGTGAGTCTTCAGAATCGGTCGTGGTGAAGTTTTTAAACATCAACAACGCAATTGATTTCTTTACGTTAGAAAAGACCCTCACGTCGTTGAACTCAGTGGCCAATCTTGATGTATTAGAAATCAAAGGGAATGAGTTGATGTTGCGTGTGCACTTGCTGGCTTCGCAAGAAGCGTTTGAACAAGAAGCCACAAAGCTGTCCAAAATCACCAAGTTTGATGATCCGTTGCTGGTAGAAGATGAAGAAAACGCCGTGCCAGCACAGCCAATTGAGACGCAAGTTCAGCCAACAAAAAATGACGCACTGACAAAAAGTGATGAGGTGGGTGAACCCGCCATTGAGCCCATCATGCCAACACTGAATGAGGCGAACACTAATTCGCCAGTGGCGGTCGAACAACCGCCAGCTAAGCTAAAATATCAAATGGTGTTTGAGTGGTTAAGTTAGGTTGCTTCTCGTGATATCAGTTTCTAATACTGCTAGTCGTTAGATAAAAAAACAGCCAACGTCGATCGTTGGCTGTTTTTTTTTGCTTATTGTGACAGTGGGGCCAAAAGCCATGATGTTACGGCTGATTACCAAACTTCGCTTTCTCTTCTTTTTCGACTTGCGATAGCTTTTTCAACTTCATACCGAGTTCTTGACCACGCGCCCTAGCAAAGAAAATATTGCCAGCAAAGCCTAACGTGGTGAGCAACAACTCCACCAAAGCCAGCCAACGCTCGCCGCCATCGACGTACAAAATCGTTAAAGCGTGTAAAAAATAGAGCATTAAAACAAAGTTTGCCCAAGCATGGGTGTACGGCTTACCCGCCAAAATACCTGGTAATGGTAAAAGCAGGGGAATACACCATGCGATCGCGAGGGTAGTGGAACTTAAATGAGGGTGTGGCGATAACGCCAATTGCCAAAGTACAACCCACAGTAACAGCGATAAATTGCCAAACAAGGCCAAATAGCGGTACTGCTGTGTTTTTGGACTCATGTCGACATCAGACATCTACGACTCCTTTTGCTTTTTGGCAACCAGTGCCAAGCGCTTTCCTAATTGTTGCGCCAAGCGAATTTCTTCTGTGGTGAGTGAACTTTCATGCCCAACACTACTTGCGCCATATGGGGTACCACCGGATTGTGTTTGGTGCAGATCAGGCTCCGAATAAGGAATACCCAAAATCAACATGCCGTGATGCAGTAGTGGGACCATCATATTCTGTAGCGTCGTTTCTTGACCCCCGTGCATACTACTTGATGAAGTAAAAACACAGGCTGGTTTATCAATCAAAGATCCATTCAACCACAGCGGTGAGGTTTGATCCCAAAAGTGCTTTAGTGGCGTTGCCATTGCACCAAACCAAACGGGGCTTCCCAAAGCAAGCCCGTCACAGTTACGCAACTCATCCAGAGTAACAATAGGCTCTGATGCTTGTTGTGAGCTGGCGTTCAATTCTGTAACGGTGCGCAGGGCTGCTTCGCAATGGGGAATGGATTCAATTCCCCGGGCAATTTGGCGAGCAAGTAGTTTGGTTTTTCCGTGACGGCTGTAGTACAGCACCAACAGCTGAGTAGTCACTGACAATTACAAAATCTCTAATACTTGCTCAGGTGGGCGACCAATACGAGCTTGGCCATTAGCGACCACGACAGGGCGTTCAAAAAGTGATGGGTTTTCTGCCATCGCATTAAACAGTTGTTCGTCAGAGACCTTGTCATCACCTAAAGAGAGCGATTTATACAGGTCTTCTTTTGTCCGCATCATGTCACGGACAGAAGAGAAGCCCAATTGAGCGTAAAGGGCCTTAAGTTGTTCTACATTCAGTGGCGTTTCAAGGTACTTCACCACTTCAGGCGTCACGCCATTTTGTTCCAATAGTTCGAGGGTTTGACGGCTCTTTGAGCAGCGTGGATTGTGATAAATCACGACTGACATAGGATTCTCCATGTATTTATTGTAATGCGAGGAAGCGATCTCGTTGGACCATGAGTTGGTCAATGCGCGCGTCGTATCTTGCCTGCTGCAAACTCCCTAACTCGGCCAGTTGGCTGGCTTGCGTATAGTATTGGATCGCTTTGTTCCAGTTGGCTTGCAGCGCCAGAATTTCCGCACGTGACGCGAGGTCTTCACCACTGTTACCAATGGCGATATTGGCGCGCGAAAGCAGATGCCATCCATTGGTGTCTTCTGGATTATCATGCGTATAACGTTGCAATACACGGATCGCTTCTTCGGTTTTATCTGCTTCGAGCAAAGCATTGGCGTAGTTTATCGTTAGAACCTTGTTGTTGGGAATGCGTTCTAACGCACTTTTTAACATTGCGATCGCTTTCTCTGGCTGTTTCTGCTCGATATAGAGATCAGATAGCGCATCAAGATAGAAAGGATTGTTACCCTCATTTTTAATTAATCGGGCCAAAATCGTTTCAGCTTGATCTAATTCTTTTTTGTCTAAATGCACCAGCGCTCTGCCATATTCAAAGGCCGGCTTGAGGTCTGGCGTTGCTTTTTTCTCCGTACGAGCAAACCAGTCCATAGCCGCATCGGAGTCAATACCTGCGTAGCGAGCGACAATTCGAGCTCGAGTGAGGTGATAGTCGAGTGATGGATTCACGCGATGCGGAGGATACGACTGTGCACGAGCACGGCTGTCGGTAATTCGATCCTCAGGCAGCGGGTGCGTCAGCAGCATCGGTGGCGGCGTGCTTGCGTAACGGTATTCATCAGCCAAACGAGAGAAAAAAGTGGGCATGGCTTGCACATCAAAGCCAGCCTTTGCAAGCGTATTGATACCGAAGCGATCGGCTTCTTTTTCATTGCTTCTCGTGTAGTTGATCTGGCTTTGCATATTTCCTGCGGTTGTCGCTGTGATTGCAGCAATACCCGCTTCTGGCGCGGCGATGGCCAGTAACAGTGAGCCTGCTAATGCCGCAAGGGTTGCAGGAGAGCGTCTTGCTTGCTCTTCCATGCTGCGAGCCAGATGTCGTTGAGTAACGTGGGCGATTTCGTGTGCCACAACGGACGCCAACTCACTTTCTGTTCGAGCATGAAGAAACAGGCCTGAGTGCAAGGCGACGTAACCACCAAAAAAGGCAAATGCGTTGATGTTTCGGTCACGGATCATGAAGAAATGAAAGGGCGTTTTTACATCGTTGGCATTGGCAACCAAGCGGTGGCCGAGAGAATCGATATACTCGTTAATGACAGGGTCATTGACGATGGGTTTGCTGCTGCGCAGCATGCGCATGTAGGCATCACCATAGATTAATTCTTGATCGATCGACAGCGTGGCACCTGCCGCTGTCCCAATGTCTGGCAAATCAATTGAATTGGCCCAAACAGGTGTTGGCAAAGCTAAAGTCAAAGCGACAGATAAACTAATAATGGTACGCGCGCGGTTTAACATAGTAATGATTAACTCTCCATATAGCTGCAATATTAAGACCCATTGCTGGCTAATTGGTTTCGTAAAGTGTTACAAAAGAAAATGCCAGTCCCTTACTTAAACTGCAAATCAAACTTTGATAAATGCTGGCACCTGTAAAAAAACACTTTACAATATCACCCCTATCATCAGTTTTAGGCGAGAAGATGGAACGTAAGCGACTCGATCTTAGGCAACAACGCTGCCCAATGTCATTACTTTTGGCTAAGCGCCACAGTGCAGAGTTATCGGAAGGAAGTCAATTAGTTATTCAACTATCCGACCACAGTTCGATGCGCGATATCGTCAAGTATCTTCAATCGCGTCCGTTTCTCGTCGAGACAACCATGGAACAGGAAGATTACCTCCTGACTATCACTTTTAATAAGGAAATGTCACAAGATGTTTGAAATGATCAACCGCTGGTATAAGCGCCGTTTTTCAGACCCCCATGCCGTCAGCTTAGTGGCTATCCTGCTATTTGGTTTTGTGACGATCTATTTCTTTGGCCACTTGCTGGCTCCGTTGTTAGTTGCCATTGTTTTGGCCTATTTGTTGGAATGGCCAGTTGCACAACTTCGTCGCTTTGGTGTACCGAGAACCGTTGGCGTGATCGCCGTGATTCTTCTGTTTATCGGATTGATGTTGATTGCGCTGTTTGGATTGATTCCAACCATTTGGACCCAGGTGGGTAACTTAATCAATGACATTCCTAACATGTACAACGGGCTGCAGCAGTTTATTGCATCGCTGCCTGAACGTTATCCTGAGTTGGCCAACTTACAAATCGTAGAAGCGATTGTCACCAACGCGAAAAACAAAGTGTTGGGAATGGGAGAGAGTGTCGTTAAAGGTTCATTGGCTTCTTTGATCAGTATTGCAACCTTAGCGGTATACCTCATTCTAGTGCCTTTGCTGGTGTTCTTCTTACTCAAAGACAAAGAAGAAATGATGCGCATGGCCAGCGGTTTGCTGCCAAAGAATCGCAACTTAGCCAATAAAGTGTGGCATGAGATGAACGAGCAAATCTCCAACTACATCCGCGGCAAAGTGCTGGAAATCTTGATTGTTGGTGGGGTGAGTTATGTTACTTTCGCCATTTTGGACCTGAGGTATTCGGCGTTGCTCGCAGTGGCGGTTGGCCTTTCCGTGCTCATTCCATACATTGGTGCAGCGGCGGTAACGGTTCCCGTCGCGATTGTCGCGTTGTTCCAGTGGGGGATCTCAACCGAATTTTATACGTTGCTTATTGCGTATGGCATCATTCAAGCCCTCGATGGTAACGTGCTTGTTCCGGTTCTCTTTTCTGAAGCGGTGAACCTGCATCCAGTGGCCATCATTGTCGCGGTTTTGGTGTTTGGTGGTCTATGGGGATTTTGGGGCGTGTTCTTTGCTATCCCGTTGGCGACCTTAGTGAAAGCGGTTTGGAAAGCACTGCCAAGTCAAGATGAGCACGAAGCACAACCATCCTAAGATTGTGTTATCTCACGCCATTCAGTTATTGGTAACACTGCTCAAAAAAGAAAAGACAAGGAAAGAAAGCCCAGCGAACACGCTGGGCTTATTATTGGTCTGATGGGTAAGCAAAGGTGCTTAACTCGTCTTATTTACTCTGTTCAAGATAATTAAGAACCACTTCATGGTGGTCTTTGGTTTTGAACTTATCAAAGACGTGTTCAATGACACCTTCCTCGTTGATGAGGAAACTAATACGGTGTAAGCCATCGTACACTTTGCCCATGAACTTTTTCTCGCCCCAAACACCAAATTGCTCAGCAACGGCGTGATCTTCATCGGACAGCAAAGTGAAGTTGAGAGAATCTCGTTCAATAAACTTACCCAGACGTTTGACTGGATCGATACTGACGCCCAACACAACCACATTATGTTTTGCGAGCTCGCTATGGATGTCACGTAGGCCTTGAGCCTGAACGGTACAACCGGGAGTCATTGCTTTTGGGTAGAAGTAAAAGAGAACTTTTTTTCCTTTGAGGTCTTTGAGCGAGACAAGATTTCCATTTTGATCAGGCAAAGAAAATTCTGGAGCAGGAGAGCCTGCTTGCAGCATATTCATGTCATTCTTCCTTTTAAAGGGTGTTTTTTATAAAGTTCAGCGTGCCTTGTACGTTCAGCGAACGGCAAAGATCATTAAAATCTTCCTGAATCTGCATTAAATTGGATTCGTTTTGTACGTGTGCCGTAATCGCGATGTGGAACTGGTTTTGCTCCATTTGTACCGTGGCTTTATCGATGGTTTGGGCACTGAGTGCGCTCAGGCCGATTTGCTTTTCTGCAAAGAACTGTGTGAATTTTTCAGTGAGGCCGACGCGGTCATCCGATTCAACAAACACCTCAATGGTGTAGCAATTTGTCGTTGGGTGATGAGCCGACGTTCGCTTCATTATGGTGATGAGGTCATGTTCTTGGCCGAGCAGTGGTAAAGTGGTCTCGACTCGAGTGACGCCATTCGCGTTGCCAGACAGCAGCATGATGAGGGTAAACTCATTGCCAAAAATGGCGATTCGACTGTCAATAATGTTACAACCCGCACGCGTCACCAGTTGGACGACCTGGTTACAGATGCCTGGCCGATCCGTGCCCATTGCGGTAATTACCAGATGTTGAGTCATAGATTCGCTCTTATTGTGCATTTTGTTTTTTCCGGATGGTAACACAGAAGTTTATGGAAAATGTCGAGTCGCTTCCGTTTTTTATGTTAGGGAACACTGTGTTGAGGGGCTTGGAATTCACCAGACGCTGACAAGCCTTCCCCCTAGTCTCATTATAGTTGAGCAAAACTCGCTTTTCCGAGCGAATCGCTTATTGTCAAATATCCCCTAAGAAGCCGGGTTGAAGGCTCTGAACCTTCGATTGAGGGGCGGTTTGGCTACATAAATCACCAATCAACTCAAATATTCATCCACTAGTATTCAGGAAGCGAGTTTGCGCTCTTGTTTTTTTGAATCGCCTTACAGTACCATGCAGGAAGGATTAAATGAGGGAGAAAGACATGTTATCAGGAAGTATCGTTGCGTTACTTACGCCGTTCAAAGCCGATGGAGAAGTAGACTTTGATGGTCTGCAAAAATTAGTTGAATATCACATCGCTGCTGGTACGAACGGTATCGTGGCTGTGGGTACCACAGGAGAGTCTTCAACACTGACGGTTGAAGAGCACGTAAAAGTAGTCAACAAAACGGTTGAGTTTGTTAATGGTCGAATCCCAGTGATCGCTGGCACGGGAGCAAATGCTACCCATGAGTCGGTGACCTTCAGCCGTCTGCTGAATGATTCAGGTATCGATGCATGCCTGAGTGTTACTCCATACTACAATAAGCCAACGCAAGAAGGCCTATTCCAGCATTACAAAGCGATTGCTGAAGTGAGTAACGTTCCCCAAATTCTGTACAATGTGCCTGGGCGTACTGCGGTTGACCTTTTGCCAGAGACCGTTGCTCGTTTGGCTGAGCTCGAAAACATCGTTGCACTAAAAGATGCGACAGGTGATTTAAATCGAGTTGCAATTCATCGTGAACTTTGTGGCGAAGATTTTATCTTACTAAGTGGTGATGATGCGACAGGCCTAGATTTCGTCAAACTTGGCGGTCAAGGCGTGATTTCGGTTACCAACAATATTGCTGCAAAAGATATGGCGGATATGTTCCGTTTGGCCCTTGAAGGTCGTTTTGACGAAGCGGAAGTGATCAATCAACGTCTGATGCCACTGCATAAAAACTTGTTTATCGAATCTAGCCCAATTCCAGTGAAATGGGCAGCGACGCAACTTGGTTTGATTGAATGCGGGCATTTACGTTTACCGTTGACTGAGTTATCGGAAAAATGTCATCCGATCGTTGCACAAGCAATGACCGACGCAGGGATTTACTAAGAGAATGTAGTCACGCCGGAGAACATCCGGCGCTTTAGGAGTTTCAATGAAGTTTTCTCGTCAGTTAGTGCTTAGCTCGCTGGCTGTTTTTGTTTTGTCTGCCTGTTCTGGTAGCGCCACACAACGCCGTCAGGCAAAGGATGACTTTGCTTACCTAGAAACACCACCACTTGAGCAGTGGCAATTACCTGAAGGGGCAACCCCTCAATTTTATCCAAATTACAATATCCCTCAGGGTGAGTTTGCGGGTGGCATTGGTAAGCAAGTGGATATCCGTCCACCTCAGCAAATTTTGGAATTGATCCCGGGTGCACGTTATGAGCGCAATCAGGGAGAAGTCACGCTTTGGCTGATCAAGCAAGAAGAAGCGGATGAAGTGTGGCAAACGGTGAAAGATATGCTGGCTGAGCGTCAAATTCCGATCGACATGCAATCCGATACTCACATCGAGACGGGTTGGGTTACGTGGCGCTCTGAAGATGAAGAGATGGAAATCGGTAGCCGATATGCAATTGACCGCTTCGAAGCAAACAATCGTCATGGTTTTAAGATCAATTTGGTTGATTGGCGAGAAGGCACTGAGCTTAAGCCAGTAACGGTCACCAATAAAGAGCGCTACAACGTGTTTATGACCAATTTGGTGACGTCTCAGTATGACCAAGTCAAACGCGATGAAGCGCAGCGTCGAGCTCAGGAACTGGTGAAGCAAATCCCTATTACTATGGGTACCGATAGAAGTGGCTTCCCTGTCATCATTGCACGTACTCCGTACAATGTGCTTTGGCAGCGTCTTCCAATGATTCTTCCGAAAATGGGTTTCACGATTGACGAGCGCAACCAATCTCAAGGCACCATCAAAGCGAAATACGCCTCGCCAGATGATGAATTCTGGAATGAAATCGGTGTGAAGCCGATGGAGCTTAAGTCAGGCACTTACACATTCTTGTTTGGTGATTTGGGTAACCGTACATCCATTAACGTGACCGACTCTTCGGGTAAACCGGTTGAGGAAGCGTTTTTGAAATCGATGGCACCTGTCTTAGCCGCGGTGGTTAAGAAAGAGTAAAAGAGAAAAAGTAAAAGGGGCTTGATGGCCCTTTTTGCTATTTGCTATTTGCCATTTGTGTGCGCACTTGTTTTTGGCGTTAGCCAAGATCTCAATCAGACTATCTTGAAAGCTCATCATCGTTGTGGGCCGATTGCTGCTTTTTTTGATCAAGCTCGTTGAGCTTATCAAGATCGCTTTTGTCTTTCAGTTTATCCACTTGGCCTATTTTCATTTTGGCGGTGTATTTTAGCGCCGCGATGTTACCAACGATGACACTGAGTACCACAAAGCTGATGACCCAAGGATTGGTTAAGATTTCTTGCATACAGCCTCCGGTGTACAAATGTTGGCGATAAATTGATTGTAGATCAGAGTAAGATTAGAGAGCACTTGTTCCTGCCCGTCAATGGGATGAAGTTCCAATTGTTGACGGAGTTTCTCTGGTGTTAGTAGGGTTAGGCACTGCTGAGATATTGCTAGATGGCTGATATGCCAAGGCTCTGCAGCCACGCCTCCTAAATCTTCCTCATAGGGAAAGAAAAAACCAAAGCGGGACAAGTTCTCTTTTAGCCAGATATGGAACGCTTGCTGGTGTCCAGAGAGGTATTCCCAAGGTTCCAGTTTGAGCGATTCGTTTTCGGGCAATAGATTGCGTGCAAAGACATCAAAATCGCACCCCCAGTGATGGCGGCTGGCGCCAGGTAAAGCGGACCAGCGGAGGATGGCCCACATTTTTTCGCTGTCACTGAGCAAGCTTTTATCCATGGGCTGCGAATGGTGATCGAGGATCGGTGTTGCAGCGGAAAACTTACCATTCCAAATGGCCTTTTGACGCTGAAAATCACGAAAACCGCTGGCAATTTCCATTTTAAAACCAGCGGTTTGAGCCGCTTCTAGCAGAGCGAAAAGATCATTTTTCACCTCAGGGTGGAGCCAAAACCACTTTTCCCCCACTAAAACGTGTTCTAAATGAGATGTTTCGCTGCCAGTCAGCTGCTCAATGGTGTTCATGCCAATAAGTTTTCCAATGTTTTCTGGTACATATCGGTAAGCTTTTCTAAGTCATCGATCTTCACGCACTCGTTCACTTTATGGATGGTGGCGTTCACCGGTCCCAGCTCAACCACTTGTCCACCCATTCGTGCGATAAAGCGTCCGTCAGATGTGCCACCGGTAGTAAGCAATGCTGGTTTGGTTTGGTTGACGCTATCGACGGCATCCACCACGGCATCGAGTAAGGCACCAGTATCCGTCAAGAATGGGTCGCCGTTGTACGTCCATTTGAGATCGTAACTGAGGTCATGTTGGTCGAGTGTTTGAGTCACTCGTTCAACAATTCGCTCGTTGCAAAGCTCGGTACTAAAGCGTAAGTTGAACTGGACGTGGAACTCTCCTGGGATGACGTTGGAGGCACCAGTGCCAGCTTGTACGTTCGGGATCTGGAAGCTGGTTGGTGGAAAGTATTCATTCCCCTTGTCCCACTCAGTGGTCGCTAGGGCGTGGATTGCCAAAAGCGATTTGTGCACAGGGTTGTCCGCCAGATGAGGGTAAGCCACATGGCCTTGAGTTCCTTTTACGGTCAAGTCACCCGTGATCGAACCTCGACGACCATTTTTAACCACATCACCGACGACTTCGGTGCTTGAGGGCTCGCCGACAATACACATGTCGATGTTTTCATCGCGCGCCATCAACGTTTCCACAACGCGAACCGTGCCATTGATAAATGGGCCTTCCTCATCTGAGGTGATCAGGAAACCGATGGAGCCCTGATGATCGGGATGTTCTGCGATAAAACGTTCTGTCGCAACGATCATGGCTGCCAATGAGCCTTTCATATCCGCAGCCCCACGGCCATACAAATAGCCCTCTTTTTCGGTCGGCTCAAAAGGCGGTGTGTGCCAATGCTCTAATTTTCCAGCGGGCACCACGTCAGTATGGCCTGCAAAGGCGAAGAGTGGCGCTTGTGTGCCACGGCGGGCCCAAAAGTTGGTGGTATCTTCAAACACCATGCGCTCAATGGTAAAACCAAGTGCTTCTAGGCGCGCTATCATGACATCTTGGCAACCGGCGTCTTCGGGGGTTACCGACTGGCGACTGATGAGATCTTTAGTTAAAGCCAGTACAGGGCTGTCTGTCATCCTTGATAATCCTTCATTAATTGAAAATTTTTGAATACTGTTCTGCTTTAAAACCAACGTGTAGCTGGTCATTGACTCGCAAAATTGGGCGTTTGATCATCGCAGGGTGTGCGACTAACAAATCAACGGCGGTTGTCTCATTGAGCGATTCTTTTTGCTCGTCAGTCAACTGACGGAAGGTCGTGCCGCGCTTATTAAGCACTTGCTCCCAAGTTAATTGCTGACAAAACTCACTCACAAGTTCCGCGTTAATACCTTGCTTACGATAATCATGAAATTGAACGTCAATACCCGCTTCTTCTAACCACTTTTTCGCTTTTTTTATCGTGTCGCAGTTAGGGATGCCATACATGGTAATGGTCATGTGTTTTTCCTTTTGGGCTAATTCTTTTTTTGTTGTGTTTTGCATCCTACCAAGAAGCGACAGAACACACAAAATATCGTCAGGAATATTTTGAAGTTCAAAAAAACTCACACTTTCGCTAAGGGGATTGGAGAGTTATTGATCAACCTCAACAAAAGACTGAGAAAAAAAGAAATAATGAGTTAGCACAAGTTTAGGAGGTGTCAATGGAATTGAGTCCTGTTTTCGCAAGGCGGCTGTATTTGGCCTTATTGGTGGAGAACCTAGAAAGGCCAAATGTGCCTAAGTTAATCGAAAAAACGGGGTGGCCTCGTCGTACTATTCAAGATGTACTGAAGGCGCTGCCGGGGATTGGAATCGAACTTATGTTTGTTCAAGATGGCCGACGTCATAATGATGGTTATTACCAACTGTCAGACTGGGGACCATTTGATAGCCAATGGGTTATGGAACGTGAGAGAGATATCGCCAGCAGCCTTGGATTTCGTGCCTAAGCCAGCATTCGCTGGCTTTTTTATTGGCAGCGGTAGGCGGTGCCTAACAGCGTATAAGAAGTGGTAAAGGCTTGATGAGAAATGACATAAATCGTATCCGCATTGAGCGTTTTGGCGTTGTTTTTTAAGTCATTCACCGCACCTTGCATCATGGTATCGTTGGAAAAAAATAAGTAACTATACCAGTGCCCTTCGTTGCCTGTAACCGTTCCGAGATATTGGCATTTTTTAGGGTCAAAATGATCATCGACTCGCACTTCAATGTGTTGAGAACCCACTACAGGAGCTTGACTGGGCGTTGTGCATCCAGATAAAACAAAGCAGGCCGCTGACGCATAAAATAGGTTCTTCATTTTATCTCCCTGCGAAGGTGTAGAGCACAAAACCTACCCAACTGATGACCAGTAGCCCCCATGGGAGATATTGGCTGAACGCACTTGGAGACGATGGTTCGGTCAATGTGTATTCGTTGTCATCGTTCATCTCTTGCTGTTGATGGCGACTTTTGTCCCGCAACTGCTTTTTGCGCGCACGATCGGCCTGACGATGCTTCTCTTTTTGCTGCTTTTTATAAAGCGCGATGCCTTTCTCAATGCCTTGTGCGATCAGTTTGGTTTGTTCTTTGGTCTGCCCAGGCTTTTGTGTTGCTTTCGCGATTTTGAGTGCTTCTTGCTGAGATTCTGGTGACGGTGTGATTGCGTTGTGTTTCATCATCATATGTATGCTGTAAAAGAGATGGCATTAGTCTAACCTTTGCGGGTTACTAATTGAATCATTTGCGTTAAAGTGTCGCGAGTCCCATTGATTAAGATTTAGATTTTGCGATATTCGATAGATCACTATGACAACCAAGGTTATCTCAAAGCACCTTTGTTGCTTTGGTTTGGTTGGTTTTTTTTAGCCCGAGCTTGGGTCGTCTTTGCTGGTGCAGGGGCAAGCCGAGAGAGTGGCGATAAGATCTTACAAATTGTTTACCCTGATAACCATACCCTCTATTTAGGTCTTCTAATTGGCATTCCAAGTGTTTTGCTAATGTGGATTATGGGATTGAGAAAGCCCGGCCGCCAATGGATTGATAAGCTTACTAACTATGGACGGGGTTTCACCTTATGTTTGGTGTTAGGGCAAATTGTACAGACGGCCTACCATGTTTATCTGGAACACGGCGAGTTTAGTTGGACCAATGGATTAACCCTATTAATATTACTTTGGTTTGGTATTTACGTATTCAATAGTCAGTGGGTGAAAGATTGTTTTCATGTCCCTAATTTACCCATAGACGACAACCTTAACTGACGATCATCAATTATTATCCGTCAGTTTCGCCCTACACTGGGGGCAAAAAAGAGGAGTTTATTATGTCACTTGCTCAAACGGCGATTCTGCCAGAAGCGGGCCCATTCGCGTTATACACTTTGCTTAAAATCAACCACAATCCAGCAAAGGTATTGGCTCAATTACAATCGCTGCCAGCACTGGTTGAAGAGCTCAACCAATCTCAGCCTGATGCAGAGTTGACGCTTTCTATTGCGTTTAGCAAGTCGTTTTGGCAGCAACTGGATATGGCGATGCCAGCGGAGCTGATCGACTTCCCAGTATTGGGTGAAGGGGAAATTGTTGCGCCTTCAACGGATGTGGATGTGTTACTGCATTGTCATTCCCAACGTCATGACCTGCATTTCTACTTGCTGCGCAAACTGCTGTCAGAAGTAGCAGAAGACGTCACAGTCGTCGATGAAACCTATGGTTATCGTTATCTTGATTCACGCGATATGACCATGTTTGTCGATGGCACTGAAAATCCGAAAGCGGAAAAACGCGCGGAAGTGGCGTTGATCCCAGACGGTGAATTTGCTGGTGGCAGTTATGTTATGGTACAGCGATTTGAGCACAACCTACCTGCGTGGAATCGCTTGAATGTGTCGGCTCAGGAGAAAGTGATTGGCCGCACCAAACCTGATTCTATTGAGCTGGACGATGTCCCTGCTGCCTCGCATGTTGGCCGAGTGGACATTAAAGAAGAAGGCAAAGGGCTTAAGATTGTTCGTCACAGCCTACCTTACGGCAGTGTGACGGGTGCGCACGGCTTGCTGTTTATCGCCTACTGCCACACATTGCACAACTTCAAAGCGATGCTTGAGAGTATGTATGGTGTCACTGATGGTAAAACAGACCAATTGTTGCGTTTTACCAAAGCGGTCACCGGTGCGTATTTCTTCGCGCCATCGAAAGAAATGTTGGCATCTATTAAGCTGAAATAATTCTTGATTTCGATTTGACATTAAAAAAGCCCTTCCAGAGATGCGAAGGGCTTTTTCTTTGCCTTTGTTACAAATAGAGCTAAACCTTTGACTGTTTTGGTCGATAAGTATTCAAAGCCATAATTTTGGAGTTTTTATTGCGTGGCCATCACTGTTAATACCAACGTTTCTGCATTGGTCGCTCAGCGACACCTGGCGAATGCAACCGACATGCTGAATCAATCCTTGGAGCGTTTGTCTTCAGGGAAGCGTATTAATAGTGCAAAAGACGATGCGGCAGGGCTGCAAATTTCTAATCGTCTTCAGTCGCAAATGCGTGGTTTAGATATCGCGGTGCGAAATGCCAATGATGGCATCTCCATTATGCAAACTGCAGAAGGGGCAATGAATGAAACCACCAATATCCTACAAAGGATGCGTGATCTTTCATTGCAATCCGCCAACGGTTCCAATAGTCACGCTGAAAGAACTGCCTTACAAGAAGAAATGACCGCGTTAAATGACGAGTTGAATCGTATTGCAGAAACCACCTCATTTGGTGGACGTAAACTGCTCAATGGTTCCTTTGGTTCGGCTGCCTTTCAGATAGGGGCGGCGTCAGGTGAAGCGGTGCAAGTGCAACTGAAGTCGATGCGCAGTGATGGTATTGATATGGGGGGCTTCAGTTACATTGCAAACGGACGTGCCAGTTCTGATTGGCAAGTAAAAGAGGGTGAGAATGCGCTTAGCATGTCATTCACTAATCGTTTTGGTGAAACGGAAACGATCCAAATTAATGCGAAAGTCGGCGATGATATCGAAGAGCTTGCGACCTACATTAATGGTCAGACTGACAAAGTCACGGCATCGGTGAATGAAGAAGGTCAGCTACAGTTGTTTATGGCAGGCGAAGAAACGTCAGGAACGTTATCGTTTTCAGGAGACTTAGCCAGTGAACTAGGTTTGCAACTAAAAGGGTACGATGCGGTGGATAATATCGACATTACTTCTGTCGGTGGCGCTCAGCAAGCTGTGGCTGTCCTTGATACCGCGATGAAGTACGTTGATAGCCATCGTGCTGAACTGGGGGCCTATCAAAACCGCTTCAGCCATGCGATTAATAACCTCGACAATATCCACGAAAACTTGGCAACATCAAACAGTCGAATTCAAGATACAGACTATGCAAAGGAAACCACGCGCATGGTCAAACAACAGATCTTACAGCAAGTCAGTACTTCCATTTTGGCGCAGGCGAAAAAGGGACCGAATCTCGCGTTGACCCTGCTGGGATAAGTGTTGGGATGACTTGGATAGCGCTTGCGACACGAAAGGGAGCAAGTTAACAGGAGTGGGCTGGAAAAAAGTCAACCGCTCTTATCGACAATGCATGTCAAATCTTTAGTCCTATTTTTGATGTTTTTACACTTTTTACCGCTTTAATCACGAAAACCCCTTCAAACAAACTTTTTTCAAAAAAATCGCATTTTTTTCCTAAAGGATTTCCAAACCGAGCCGTTAATAGAAGTAACTTTGAGAGAACTACTTGGTTTTCCGAGACGTCGGAAACCGTAATATCGGAAAATCAATTGGAGAATTCATCATGGCAGTGAATGTAAATACAAACGTAGCAGCAATGACAGCACAGCGTTACCTGAATAACGCAAACAGCGCACAACAAACTTCGATGGAGCGTCTGTCTTCAGGTTTCAAAATCAAC
>NZ_NPKW01000719.1:0-1657 GCF_002265885.1 Vibrio sp. 03_296 | reverse complement strand
TGTGAAAGCCGGACGTTACTATCTGAGCATCAGCGGGCGTGAAGCGTTCGATGTGCGCGTCACCGCGCAAGCGCAGTAAGTGATCCGAACCGCCAACGCCTCACTGAGGCTCGGCGGTTCATTCTCCCGGCTCTCTCTCCGACTGTTTCTCTCTCTTTCTATCGCTTGCTTGAGCTCATCAATCATCCGCTTGATATTGCTCTGAGTCTCAGGATGATAAAGCGCATAAACACCTGCAGGAATGCGTTGTTTTAATGGAATAAAACGAACTTGAGGCCAAGATAAATTGGCATAACTCTGCGGCACAATCGACACGGCCTGACGCGCCGAAATCACCGCCAAAAGCAGTATTCGGTTCCACCACTTCTTGCACGATGTTAGGCCGATAGCCAGCCTTGGCGCAGTACTCAACAATTAGACGCATGGACGAAGAATTCTCTTGCTTAGCATCACAAATCGCGATTTTAAGTCACTTAGCGTTAACTGCCCTCGTTGCGCTAATGGGTGCTCATTGGGTAATGCCACCACCATGAATTCTTGGTAGAGACACTCACTCATGAGTGGCGCCACATCACGGGTATCGGCAAAACGCACCAGTCCCAGATCAATTTGGTGCATCAACAACTGGCGGACCTGCTTCTCAGGAGAGATCTCAAGTAAGTTCAGCGTGGCATGCGGCATAAGCTGTTGCAGTGCATGAAAGGCGGGGCCAAACCCGCCAGAAGATCGAACTCATCAATCCGATATCGAGTTGCTGCTTCTCTTCGCGCGCGCACTGCTTTACCCGATGAACCGAGCGCTCAACTGCGTAACAAAGTAGATGCATTCTGCCTGCAACTGCTCGCCTGCCTTAGTCAGTTGTACATTCCGCGTGTTTCTCTCAAACAGCGCCGTGCCCAACACCTCTTCCAACTCTTTGATTTGTGCACTTAAAGGAGACTTGGTGATATTGAGCTGCTCCGCCGCCCGACTAAACTGCCCCAACTGCGCCACTTTATCAAAGTAACGCAACATTTAAGCGTGATCCTTCTTCCACTTACCCACCTCACTTTGTGCCATTATTCAGCACAATCATGCCATTTTAAGCGATTTTTGCCATGCAACATTTGCGCTAAAGTGTTCATCAGATAACAAGAAAGAGGAAACACTATGACATTTGATCCAGTCACAAGCAGCTGAACCAATTTACAGCTACAAACCCAATTACCGAACCTAAAGTCGGCGTTTATTCTCGGCTCTGGCCTTGGCGTGATTGCTGATGAACTCGATGACAAAATTGTTATACCGTATCAAGAACTGGAGGGTTTTCCGGTTAGCACGGTTGAGGGGCACAGTGGCGAGTTGGTTCTGGGCAAACTGTTCGGTGATCGATGTCATCTGCATGAAAGGCCGAGGCCATTACTACGAACATCAAACCATGAAAGTGATGACCAACCCTGTGCGCACCTTTAAGCGCTTAGGTTGTGAGTTTCTTCTGGTCACCAATGCCGCGGGTTCACTGCGTCCCGAACGTCATCGATGTGGGCTCCTTGGTGGTCTTTAGCGATCACATCAACACCATGCCAGAATCCCCGATGACGGGCCCCAACGACGACGCCTACGGGCCAAGATTTTTCAGCCTTGCCAATGCCTACGATAAATCGCTGCGCAGCGAAGC
>NZ_NPKW01000718.1:0-725 GCF_002265885.1 Vibrio sp. 03_296 | reverse complement strand
CAAAGCACTACAGCGAGATTCACTTCTATACTGACTCCATCAACGATTTACCCTTGTGCGAGTACGCCGATTTCGCCTATTTGGTGAATCCCTGTCCGCAACTTAAGCAACATGCCCATCGCCCAAACTGGACGGTACTGCATTGGGGTTAGTTGTTCGTCCTCCTTTTACTCACGAGTGTGATAGCTTGGTTGTGGTCACTGACTATCGCGCTATTTTCAAGCGAAAATGACAAACAATATATAAAATCCACTTCAATTACGCTCAATTCCGATTCATCTTTTACAGAATGACTTCCATCACACTTAATTAACGTGTGGTACAAAGTATAGTGAGTGAATTATTTTGCTATTTCGGTAAAACTCTACATCCATTAATTTTAGCTCATCAGTTAAATACTTTATGAGCAAATAAATGATCACCGAACTCACCAACGTCAATTTAATTAAAGGCAACCTTCAAGCAATAATAAAATGAAGTCTTGCTGAGCTAGCAAAATGCTATTTGAAAATAATCGAATCAGCAGCAAAGAGGCGTTTTTAACCGACATTGAAGCACGCGAAGCATTAAGCATTACGTCAATGGACGGCATCGCTTACCCACACGCAAAAAGCAAAGCGGTTATCGAGCCTGCCATCGCTGTTGGCGTAAAGCGCGAAGGCATCGAGTATGGCGACGAAGAGGGCGTCAAACCGACCGTATTCTTCATGATTGCCTCACCCGAT
>NZ_NPKW01000717.1:0-537 GCF_002265885.1 Vibrio sp. 03_296 | reverse complement strand
TATGTGCGACAAATGAAAGGGAAGTTTCCGTTTGCTCTTTGTGCATTTGAATCGGTCGAATCGGACCTATCTAACCAGAATACACTGCCAACATTGCCGCTCAATCCAATTGCGCCGTTAGATTTAGAAACGGCTGAACAAATTGATTTTGTCTTTGAGTGGAAGGGGCTGTTACTCCGATGGATAAATCTGGCCAAGCTCTGCCGACGTTTTGGTTGGTGAATAAACGTGTCTGGGAGGGGATGAGCCAAGATTCAATTCCGGCGCCGTTAGCAACGTTAGAGCGAGGGCGGACTTACATATTTAATCTTAAGAACGTGACGCAATATCATCATCCCATTCATTTGCATGGACACACATTTACTGTATTGGAATTAAATGGCCAGACCCTCGCAGAACCGTTTCATACTGATACTGTTTTGCTAGGCAAGAATGGCAGTGCCAAAGCGGCGTTTGTTGCGGACAACCCTGGTCGTTGGATGTATCACTGCCACGTGATTGAACATATGAAAACCGGATTGATGGGATACATTGAAG
>NZ_NPKW01000716.1:0-570 GCF_002265885.1 Vibrio sp. 03_296 | reverse complement strand
TGCAAGATGAGCTGAGCCTGCTTGCTGCAGCAATAGTCCAATCTCAATAATAAACACCATTTTTCCAAACATAACAATTACATTAAAATAAGATAAAAGTCACAAGAAAGGAGCGAATTTATATTTAAGAGGCGGTAAACAGACATCTAAAACCATTAAACCCTATGTTTACGCATGTAATTAACATCCTATTTAATTACAAAAAAAATTGTTATATTTGTCTAGGCACGAACATTATTGTGTAGAGATTTAATTTTCATTTGATAGTTACAGATTTTAATAGCGAGATCATTTTATGACTTGGAAACTGATAAACCAAAATCCAACTGTTAGCAATGCTAGAGATGTAATACCTATCAATGAAAGCTGTTCACATTTAGCAAAGCTAGGAATAAATCCAAAAATACTAGGTGATGGAGAAATTAATTTAACTAGGCAAGCTCTGATGGCTTTTAAATTAATGACTGATTTTGATAAAAAGAACGTTATTAAAGATATTAAATATGTAATAAAAAATCCAAATAGTGCATGCCTTGATAAAACATAAAAGCAACCATTTGGCTGCATAGC
>NZ_NPKW01000715.1:0-575 GCF_002265885.1 Vibrio sp. 03_296 | reverse complement strand
CCGTCAGCCAAGCGACACTCACCACAGAAGTCCAACCTTAAGAGACAGAAGTGGAGTCGATTTTTGTAAAAGTCGATTGCTTTTTATCGACAACTTTATCTAAAATCGCTCTTCTGAATTAAGCTAAGCAGACCACTTCGGTCGATCTAAATCTTAGCGTCACTTTCCAAGCGTCAAGCTTGTACTGAAAGAGTTCATATTTAACCACCCCAAAAACTTCTCTTAAAGCCAAGGCTCTAAAGAATGCGGAGACGTTATCGTCGTCGTTAAGGGGATTATTTATCGTCAGTAGGAGGTCGTTGTGTTAAGACGTCGCGATCCAATCCAAACGCCTGAACAAACTGTAAGCGGCTAACCGAACGTAACGTAAGTTAGCGATACAAAAAAGAAAAATTAGCGCTCGCAATCGCATTTTTGTGCACCTTGTGAACCACGCTTAATGGATGAGTAAACATCTGCACCATAAAAAGCAGATGTTTGCTACTGCCCTCTACTTTTCTTCCACGTCCACATCATCATGATCACTTTGAGCCTGCTGTTCCTTCTTCAACGCCTTGATCTCTTTACGACGGCGC
>NZ_NPKW01000714.1:0-1036 GCF_002265885.1 Vibrio sp. 03_296 | reverse complement strand
TGTTTGATCATTTCAGGAAGACGGTGCAAGGTTTGCGGGCCAAAAATAACGTCAACAAAAGGTGCACGATCACGAATGTGATCACCTTCTTGTGTTGCTACACAACCACCAACACCGATCACGACGCCTGGCTTTTTATCTTTGAGTGTTTTCCAACGGCCAAGCTGGTGGAACACTTTTTCTTGCGCCTTTTCACGGATCGAACAGGTGTTAAGTAATAGAACATCTGCTTCTTCTGGTTCTTCTGTCAATTCGTAGCCATTTGCTGCGTTCAGCAGATCCGGCCATTTTCGATGAATCGTATTCGTTCATCTGGCAACCCCAGGTTTTAATTAGTCACGTTTCTTACTCATCTCACTTTCGCTCGTAGTTAATACTAAAATTCGTTGAACAAATTGTTCAAAGTATAGCCGCCCTCACGGCGGTAAGCGGCGTATTGTACTGCTTAAAAACCTACTGACTAGTGATCTGGTGAATTCTTCGCAAAGCCTGATTTTATCTAGGGTCTTGTCAGGTATTTCGCCTTGGTTTTTTAAGGTTTTTGTCGATGGAAACTCAGTGACCTAAGCCGCTTGATAGGGACAAAGTGTTTCGCAAACTTGCCAGTAAAACGTACAATGCAAACCGTATTAGAATCAAGTTGATCAAGAGTACAAGATGAATAAATACGACATTGCCGTCGTCGGTGGCGGTATGGTAGGCGCGGCTGTGGCCATCGGATTTGCCAAACAGGCCGAAAAGTCGTCGTGATAGAAGGTTTGAACCGAAAGCGTTTGAAGCAAGCCAACCGATGGACATTCGAGTTTCCGCCATTTCTCACAACTCTGTGCGCTTACATGGAATCAGCTAGGAGCCTGGCAACATATTCAAGCAACTCGAGTTTGTCCCTACAAACGGKTWGAAACCTGGGAGCACCCAGAATGTCGTACACGTTTTCACAGCGATGAACTTAATTTGGAACAGCTTGGTTACATAGTGGAGAACCGTCTAATTCAATTGGGGCTGTGGCAAGAGTTTGCTCAGTACTCGAATTTGA
>NZ_NPKW01000713.1:0-1258 GCF_002265885.1 Vibrio sp. 03_296 | reverse complement strand
CTAGTTAATCAAATACGAAAAATCGCCAAGKTTTATTGGGATATCCCCACTTTGTGTGCATTAACTTTATGGCGTAAGAGTGATATAGTGCGCGCAAGCTAAATTGGCATGAAAGGAACACTATGCTCTACGACTACATGAACATGCTGGAATCGATTGGACTCGATCTTCTTTTTGCGTCTATCTTCTTTCTTATTGGTATGGCGATAAAAGACGTATTAAACCAGGGAAATGTTCCGGTATTTGGTCGTCGTATTGTGTGGCTAGTGCTCTTCCTTGGCTGTGCCGGTTTTATCGCAAAAGGTATTATTCAGCTGAGCTGGAAGGCACAGGGGACTGGGTTAAACCACAGCATCCGTGCCAACAACAGACWTTATTAAAGGTATAAACTCTATGGCAAGTGTAGGTATCTTCTTCGGCAGCGACACAGGCAACACCGAAGCCGTTGCTAAGATGATTCAAAAGCAACTAGGTAAAAAACTCGTTCACGTACAAGACATCGCAAAAAGTAGTAAAGAAGATATCGACAACTTCGACCTGCTGCTTTTAGGCACTCCCAACTTGGTACTACGGTGAAGCTCAGTGTGATTGGGATTCGACTTTTCCCAGAGTTAGAGAAATCGATTTCTCGACTAAACGTAGTTGGCCATTTTTGGTTGTGGCGACCAAGAGGACTACGCAGAATATTTCTGTGACGCAATGGGCACAGTTCGCGATATCGTAGAAGCAAAAGGTGGCACCATCCTAGGTCACACTTCAACTGAGAGCTATGAGTTCGAAGCGTCAAAAGCCTTAGTTGCTGGTGATGACAGCCTATTCGTCGGTTTATGCATTGATGAAGATCGCCAACCAGAACTCACTGAAGAGCGTGTGAAAACTGGGTTGAACAATCTACGAAGAATGTGCCTAGCAGAGCTTGAAGACTAATGATGAAAACCTCCTTCGGGAGGTTTTTTAGTTGTCACGATGACTTCTTCTCGATATTGCGGTTTTTGCGTACATACAACTTACGCTGAACTTCCGAAACCACATTCCCTTGTGCATCTTTGACATGGATGACAAACTCAGGAAAGCACTTCTCCCCTCTCTTTGTCACGGAGTAAATCTCATCTAACACCGATTGGCAGATCTCAAACTTAGCAAAGAGATCACTTTTTCCAGGTTGAATAAAGTTAATGCTGGCTTCCTTGTCCCAGACATAGTACTCCTCCCCCAAGATCCCCATCAGCATTAATGAATAAACTGGACTMCGTTAAGA
>NZ_NPKW01000712.1:0-995 GCF_002265885.1 Vibrio sp. 03_296 | reverse complement strand
TCTGAAATCAAAGATTGCAGAACTTGCGTTCGTAACTTTTCGTCAATTTAGACACGTTCATTACGTCAAAATCCAAAATTCAAATCAACATCGAGCTTAACACTTCGTTTACAAAAACAAAGAGAGAAACAAATAACCATTAAATTACRACAACTTAAGTTAAGATGAGTATATTGTCGTTTTTGTAAGGTATCAATGGCGTTATTTTTATAAGGAAAATAAGTCGATTAACTTATAGTGAACACATCGAGAGGCACTCCTCTCAAGAATTCCAGAGGTGACGTGACTATGTCGCGTCACTCCGGCAGCAAGCGAAGGTGTCATTGACACCCGTGGTACTAGTCCCCCCGGCTATACCACGATATTTTTTTCTATTCGTTTCCTCTCTTATTAAACTCTTTACTTTAATTACGCTCGCTTTCAACCGCACACCTGGCAACCAATAAATAAGCCCCATCCGTTACTCTACCTATTTTCGATCACGCCGTTCAATTAACTGACTACCTCAGCCATAGAACAGCCAATGGGTCGATTCATGAACAAGGATGATAGAAAGCATCCATGTCGTATTAGGCTTTTAGTAGAAATAAGCTAGACGCAAGTTAAGCGGAAGAGATAATGCCGTTAATGAGTAAAGGCTATAGACAAGGCAAATCAAGCTTTGAGGCAAGCTGAGCACACTGGGTAGCTAGGTAGACGGCGATGTTATTCGGACTCTAGAGCATCACTTGGCGAAATTTTGAAGGGGGCACGCCAAAGTACAGTTTAAAACGTTGACTAAAATAGGAAGGATCGTTAAATCCCGATGCGAAAGCCACATCAACCACTTTTCACCGGCCTAACAAACTTTCACATGCYTTTTCTAAACGAACTTTCGGTGAGGTAATCCGTAAATGTACGAGAGCTCGCTGATTTAAACCGTCTCTGTAGGCTGCGCTCAGAAACATGAGAGCATCTTGGCCGCCAATTGCCGTGCCAAATTCTGGGTTTGTATA
>NZ_NPKW01000711.1:0-949 GCF_002265885.1 Vibrio sp. 03_296 | reverse complement strand
ATCAATGTGCCCGTTTTAACGGTGATTCCTCGTATTCGTGCCCCGCGTAACTGATCCCACTGAATATCACACCTCKCCCACCACAGCATCCGCTTCGGCGGGCATTTTTATCGTCTCGTCAAAGCGATTCTCAATATGAGAACGACACAAAGAAAAATTATAACCTCATGTTTTAATTCAACTAAATGATTGGCACATAACCTGCAAAATCCCTGAAGCACTCCGCAATGCTTTACGTCAATCAGTTGAAAGTGGGATAGCCATGAACAAAGACAAGCCGAGAAAAACCATTTTTCATGTTGTTCAACATCTCGCTCCCGGCGGCTTAGAAACGCTCGTTCTGGACATGATGAACGTCTGCTCGACGGATCACGATGTCTACATCATTAGCCTAGAGGGCACTAAACAAGATGCGGTATTGCACTGGCCTAAACTGCGCAAATACGCTCGCCAATGCGTCTTTCTTCGACAAAGGGGCGGGTATCCGCGTTCAGACCATTCGCTATCTCGTTAAGCTGTTTCGCCAGTTTTCACCCGATGTGGTTCATACCCATCATATTGGTCCGTTACTGTACGGAGGGCTTGCGGCTCGTTTAAGCGGTGTTGCTTGCCGCATTCATACTGAACATGACGGTTGGCACCTTACCCAGACTAAAAACGCGTTATTGCAAACATTGGCGTTAAAACTGGTAGCAACCCATCTTGGTGGCCGATGCAACCGAAGTAAAACAGAGCATTGAACAACATCTGCATCGTGAAACATCATTAACCATTAAAACGGCATTGATTGTGATTACTTTGCCCTGCGGATAAACTGAGGCTCGTAAGCAATTAGATCTGGCCGTTGGACAAGCGCATTGTCGGCTGCGCAGGAAGGTTGGAACCGGTGAAAGGTCATCAGTGGCTGATACAAGCACTGCCCATGCTGCCTCACGATGTGCACTTGGCG
>NZ_NPKW01000710.1:0-1538 GCF_002265885.1 Vibrio sp. 03_296 | reverse complement strand
TGTGACGGTTGTAAAGAGTGGGAACAACAGATTGGTTTGTGCTGCCGTATTTCGTGAGCGAGTTTTCGGGCGAAGAGGGAAGACTAAGGCCTAATCCGCCCATTTCTCAAGATGCGGTATATCAATCTTCGCAAGCAGAGAAACACATCGATTTTGCCTTTCGATATAGCAAAATGTTTGGAGATTGGGATATTGGAGTCAGCTATTTTAAAGGCACCAATCGTGATCCCTACTATCGCTTGAGCGGGGGGAGATAAAACCGTACTACGCACAAATGTCTCAAGTTGGCATTGATATCCAAGGTATTATCGGCGATTGGCTGTGGAAGCTTGAGAACATTTACCGAGACAGTGACGATCACCACATCGGTGTTGTGAGCTGGTTTTGAATACACATGGGTAGGCGTGTTGGACTCCGTCGTTGATATCGGCTTTATTGCAGAATACTTGTATGACAGCCGAGGAAACAATGCTCAGACGATAGGACAAATGATGTTTTGCCGGGTTGCGTTTTGCCTTCAATGATGAAGATGGCACCGAAGTCTTAATGGGGATGACTCAAGATCTTGATAATAGTGATGTTTACAACGCTAAGCTCGAAGCGAGCAGCCGAATTAACAATCAGCTCAAGTGGCGTATCGATGCATGGCTGTTTGAAAATGAAACCGCGAATGACCTGCTATACTTTGGTCGTAAAGATGACTTTATTGAACTTGGCCTAGATTATTATTTCTAAAGATAACTATCTGATTTTATTAATTAGATTCTTCTTATCTATTGAGGTGGTCTATTGATTTGAGTTTTGTGATATCGGTTCAAATTAGATCTACCTCATTTTTTCAACATTCTATAAGCTCTTTCGTCTGTAATTCACTATAAAATCCCTCAAAAATGAGTGGATTTAGAGTGTTCGGTTAGAACGGACACATTTTAAAGGGCTGTCAATTGAACTCATTCAAATGGGATAAAAACTTTGAAACCGGCATCGCAGATGTTGATGAGCAACATCAGTATTTGGTGGGGGTTTATCAACCGTTACGGTGAGTTGATTTCAGAAAATAACGATAATCAATACAAGACATTGCAAATGGCGTTGTTTGAGCTGTCTCGCTTACGCTGAGTTTCACTTCAAAGAGAAGAGAACTTGATGCGTACGCGGCGTCTATCACGAGCATTTGCATACCATATCAAAATTCATCGTGCTTTCATGTCTGACATCATGGGTATGCAGAGCTTTATCTCGGAAGAAAACAAAAAATCGGCAGAGCAATTACTGCATTTTCTGATTCATTGGTTGGCCTATCATATTTTGGGTATTGACCAAAATATGGCAAGACAAGTGGAAGCGATAAATCAGGGCTTACTCCGCAACAAGCCTATGAACAAGAAGAGCGAAAAAGTGATTCTTCGACCCAACCACTACTTGACGCGTTGAACGCGTTATTTAATCAAGTCTCGGAGCGTAATCGAGAGTTGTTGTCGCTCAATCAGCACCTTGAGGAGAAAGTGGAGGAGCGCACACGGCAAGCTGGTTGAAGC